>JBDHKG010000032.1:30961-48098 GCA_039586495.1 Gemmatimonadota bacterium
TCGCGTGCGCCCGGGGAGGCCGTGGTACCGCCCTTGGCCGCTCGCGAGTTTCGCTCCGGGGGACCCCGGCGCCTCCCTGGAAGACGGAAGAGGCATTTTTCAGCAGCCTGCTAGTCGGGCATTCCGCGGCCCGTGCCGGTCCGTTGGGCAGCGACAGCAGTAGATCAGCCACCTTGAAAGGCAGCCTGGTGGTAGCGTCCCAAACCTCCTGGCGACATATTCCGTAGGGACGGTCGGGACCTATTGTGGCCTTCAACAGTCAGTGGATGGGGAGTTCTGCATGTCTCCGGAACTACTGGAAATCATCACACCGCCTATAGCAATTCTCACTTTCGGCGGCCTTTTTCTCATCGGTATGAAGATCCGCTACAGCCATATCCGGCGCACTCGCCTTGGGGGTGCTGCGCACCAGGATGTGGAACGCCTGACTGCTGCCGTGGATACCCTGCAAGATCAGCTCCGGGTCATGCGTGACGAGATCCTCCATCTCAACGAACGCGTGGAGTTTACGGAGCGCCTACTCGAGCGACCCAGGGCAGCCGCGGCGGATTCGGACGTACTTCCGGGTCAGCGAGATTGAGAGTCTGGGCATTCCCACTTTCTTGCACACATTCGACAACTTGAGCAGCCCCGAGGCAGTCGTCGATCTCTTCGAAGCCCACTTATTGCTCGGCCAGGAGGTGGCTGACGCTGAGCCCGGGCGACAGATTGACATTCCTACCGCGAATCATCGGGCCTAGTCTCCCTCCCCCAGAGCGTTGGATCGTTGCCCATGTTCTTGCGCCATTCGCGCCGCCAGCGGTGGATGTCGAGGTGGCGGATGAAGGGCTTCGGGGCGCGCGCCTCGCGGTCCGGCAGCGGCGGAAACGGCTTGTGGGCTCCCGTCTGGTACCAGTAGGCCACCGCGGCGATGTCGAGCGTCAGGTTGTTGTTGTGGCCGTGCTCGATGGTGAATCGGAGGGATTCGTTGAAATAGACCGGGTCGGTGACGTGGAACCGGTAGACGTGTGTCCGGCCGAGCCAGCCGGTCTTTCGCATCCATAGCGACGGAAGTGGGCAACTGAGCAGTGCGCCTGAAACCTTTCCGGGCCGGAAGCCGTATACTACACTAGGCGAAATATCGCGTCGCGAACCATAGCCCCAGCCAACTCACTAACCGAGACAATGCGGCCGGCAACCGAACCGGGAGGCGCCACATGTTCAGTTCCGACCTAAAGCGCGGCAGCATGGAACTCTTGATTCTCTCCGTGCTCGATGGTCAGAGCAGGCACGGATACGAGATCGGGAAGCTGCTGGAGCACCGATCCGGCGGGCAGATGCAGTTCCGCGTCTCCACCCTCTACTCGGTCCTCTACCGGATGGAGGAGCGGGGATGGATCAAGGGTCGCTGGGTGGAGAAGAAGGGCGAGCGGCGCCGCTGTTACTACACGCTGACCAAGAAGGGGCAAGAGGTTCTGGCCCGGCAGCGGCGAGAGTGGACGGCGTTCTCGGCGATGGTGAATCAGGTGATCGGAGTGAGCCATGCGTGATTGGAAGAGCTACCTCAGGCAGCGTCTGTTCCTCCCCGAGATGAAGGGGCATCGGGACGAGCGGATGATCGCGGAGCTGGCGGACCACCTGGAGGACATCTACCGGGAGGCGCTGGCCCGGGGAGCCAGCGAGGAAGAGGCGGAGGCCGAGGTCGAGGCCTGGTTGGGCGACGCCGACCTGGCGGCGGACGAGCTCGTCCGCAGCGAGCCGGCCCACGGGCGGGCCCAGTTGGGTCGGTGGCTGCATGCTCGGGAGGAAGGCGCTAGGCGCAAAGGGGGTCCGTGGACCTTCATGGCCGACCTGGGCCGGGATCTGCGCTTCGCCATCCGCTCGCTGGCGAAGCGCCCGCTATTCAGCGCGGTGGTCGTCCTTGTCCTGGCGCTGGGCATCGGAGCCACGACCGCCATCTTCACCCTGCTGGACGCCATCATCGTCTCACCACTCCCCTTCGATGATTCGCAAGAACTGGTGGACGTGAGCCACACGGCGCCGGGACTGGGGGTCCAGAATGCGGGCCAGTGCGCGGCCTGGCACTTCACCTACGAGGATGAGAACCGGGTTTTCGATGACATCGGGATGTACACGCCGAGCTTGGCGACAATCACTGGGGGTGGGCAGCCGGAGGCGGTGCGGATCCTCTGGGTGACGAGCGGGGTCTTCCGGGCGCTGCGCCTGCGTCCCGTCGTGGGCCGGATCTTTACGCCGCAGGATGAGGAGCTTGAATCGCCCAACGTCGTACTGCTGGGATACGGATACTGGCAGAGCCGCTTCGGCGGGGACCCGGGCGTCGTGGGACAGACGATCGAGGCGAACACCCAGACCTGGGAGATCGTCGGTGTCATGCCGGCGCAGCTCCAGAGCCTCGGGTCGAATCCCCTTCTGATCTTCCCTCTTCGTTACGACCGGTCGACCCTCTTCGTGGGGAACATCGGGTTTGGAGGCGTGGCGCGATTGCGGGACGGAGTCACGCTGGAGCAGGCGAACGCGGATGCCGCTCGCATGCTGCCCCTGGCGTTCGAGAAGTTCCCAGGTGGGCCGGTGGCGGACTTTTCGGAACGGGCACGCTACAATCCGAACATTCAGCCGCTCAAGGACAGCCTCGTGGGTTTGGTGGCGAATCTGCTCTGGATCATCATGGCCGGGGTGGGAGTCGTGCTGCTGATCGCCTGCGCCAACGTGGCGAACCTGTTCCTGGTCCGGGCCGATGGGAAGGAAACGGAGATGGCGATCCGGAGCGCCATGGGCGCGAACCGCGGCCGGATCGGCTGGGAGTACCTGAAGGAGAGCCTGACCCTGGGCGTGCTGGGCGGACTCGGGGGCTTGGGTCTGGCCTACTTGGGGCTGCAGGCGCTTGTCGCCGCGGGACCCGCCAACCTTCCCCGGTTGGACGAGGTCACGTTGAACCGGGGCGTTCTCTTATTCACGCTCGTCGTCTCGCTGGGCGCGGGGGCGTTCTTCGGCATGTTCCCGGTCCTGAGGCACGGTCGGGCCGCGCCGGTGGACGCTTTGAAAGAGGGGGGGCGCAGCGGAACGACCGGCAAGCGACGGCAGCGGGCGCAGAACGCGTTGGCCGTGAGCCAGATGGCCCTGGCGCTGGTGCTGCTCATCGCCTCGGGTCTGATGTTCCGCACCTTCGTGTCGCTGTGGAAGGTGGACCCCGGCTTCCACAATCCGGATAACGTCCTGGCGCTCCGCCTCTACATACCGCCGGACGAGATCGAGGACCCGGCGGAGACCGCCGCGACCCACGAGCGCATCGCGCTCCGCCTGGCGGAGATACCCGGTGTGCAGTCCGTCGCACTCGCCACCGCCATCCCGATGGACGGAAACGGCAACGTCAATCCGCTCTACGTGGACGGGTTCGACTACACGGGGGACCAGACGCCGTCGATACGGCGGCACAAGTGGATCGGCGGCGGATACCTGGAGACGCTGCAGATCCCGCTGCTCCTGGGCCGCACGCTGACCTGGCAGGACGTTCGCGAGCGGGCCCCGGCGGTGCTGGTCTCCGAGAGCCTGGCCCGGGAGTACTGGGGCTCGGCGCAGGCGGCGTTGGGCGGACGGGTCTCGGTTCGATCCGAGCCGCCTCGCTGGTACGAGGTCGTCGGCGTGGTAGCCGACGTCAGGGAGGATGGACTGGGCCAAGATCCGCCGCTGATGGTCTACTGGCCTCAGGTCACCCTGGCGTTCTGGGAAGGGGATCCGCCCGACCAGGTTCGGACCTGGCGCGATATGGGCTACGCGATTCGCAGCGATCGGATCGGTACGGTCGGGTTCTTGGATGAGGTTCGGGCGGCCGTCTGGGAGGTCAACCCGAACCTGCCGGTGCGGGGTCTGCGGCCGCTCGACGACCTCATGGCCGCGTCCATCGCCCGGACCTCTTTTACCCTGGTATTGCTGGCCGTCGCGGCGGCAGTGGCCCTGCTGCTCGGGATCGTCGGCGTCTACGGCGTCATCTCGTACGCGGTCAGCCAAAGGAGCCACGAGCTCGGGTTGCGGATGGCGCTGGGCGCGCAGGCCGGGCAGGTGAAGGGGATGGTGCTGCGGCAGAGCCTGGTGCTATCCGGAATCGGAGTGGCCATCGGCCTGGGACTGGCGTTCGGGCTGACCCGCTTGATGACGGGACTGCTGTTCGGGGTGAGCCCGCTGGATCCGCTGACCTTCGTGGCCGTGGCCGCAGGGTTGACCGGGGTCGCTGGCGTTGCCAGCTACCTGCCAGCCCACCGCGCCGCCGCGATCGATCCTATGAACGCGCTGCGGGCGGAGTAGACCGGCGGCGACGTGCCGGCGCCCTCACTCGGCCCGCATCGCCTCCACCGGATTTGCGCGTGCGGCGCGCCACGCTGGCGCGAGAGAGGCACCTAGCGCGACCGTTCCCATCAGCACGGCGACCACGGCCAACGTCGCGGGGTCGGTTGCGGACACCCTGAACAACATGCCCTGTAGCGCGCGTGTGGCGGCCAGTGCGCCGCCGATCCCGATCGCCAATCCAACGGCGGTCACACGCGCGCTCTGCCACAGGATCAGCCGCACGAGTCGCCGCCCATCGGCGCCGAGCGCGGCCCGCACCGCCAATTCGCGGCGGCGCCGTCCCACGGTGTAGAGCATGGCGCCGTAGATACCGCCGGCGGCTAGCAGTAGGGCTACTGCCGCAAAGCTGATGAGCAGCGCCGAGTAGAACTTGGGTGTCGCGACGGACTGGGCCATCCGCTCTGGGACCGTGAAGACGTTCGGCAGCGCCATGTCGGGATCCAACTCCCAGATCGCGTCCCGCAGCGCCGGGAGGACCGCCGCCGGGTCGCCGGCGGTGCGCACCGCGAGCGCGGTCATAAAAATGTCCGCGCCCCAGCGCTCCCAAGAGACGTAGAGCACAGCATGATCACCCTGGTCGAGGCCCCAGTAGCGCAGCCCGGAGACCACTCCCACTACCCGCAACTGCTGGAGTCCACCTTGCTGCTGCAATCCCCGAAACACCCGGCCGATCGGGTCCCGATCTTCGAAGAGCCGGTCGGCGAGCGACTGCGACAGCACGACAGGGATTGGAGACTCGTCCGGCGCGCTCGAGTCGAGGTCGTCGCCGCGCAGGTCGGCACCGATGGTGGCGAAGAATCCGGGCGTGACGGGTTGGATCACCGTGGGTTGCTCGATCTCGGCTCCCTCAGCGTTCACGTACCGCTCTTGCCACCAGCCCGGCCGGCGCCCGCCGTAGTATTGGAACGGGACGGTGTTGGCAACAGCGGCCGCTCGCACACCGGGGATCCGCTCGATGCGGGGCAGGAGGCGACGCACGAATTGCACCCTCGCCTGCTCGTCATACCGGTCGTCTCCCAACCGCAACTCCACGCCCGCCAGGTGTGCCCCGTCAAAGCCGGGCCGGACCGCCGTGAGGCGCAAGAAGCTATGGAAGAGGAGCCCGGCCCCCGTGAGGAGCACGAGTGCCATCGCGATCTCCACCACGACGAGCGTGCGGCGCAGCCTACCCCGATCGCGGCCCTCGCCGGCGCGTCCGCCCTCCTTCAACATCGCGCCCACGTTCAGACGGGCACCTCGAAGGGCCGGCGCCGTTCCGAACAGCACCGCGGTCAGCAGCGACACGGCAAGCGCGAACGCGAGCACACGTCCATCCACCGCGACACGCTCGATCAACGGAATGCCGCCGGGATTCCATATCTCAAACGCTCGCACGCCCCCGACCGCCACCACGATCCCAAGCAGGCCGCCGGCCAACGCGAACATCAGGCTCTCGGTCAGTACCTGCGTCAGGATTCGGATCCGGCCGGCGCCGATCGCGCTCCGCACGGCCAGTTCGTGGTGCCGCTCTGTCCCGCGAGCGAGCAGCAGGTTCGCCACGTTCGCACACGCGATGAGCAACAGCAGCCCCACCGCGCCCAGGAGCAACTGCAACAGTCCGCGTACACTACCGGTCAGGGACATCTGGAGCGGCAGCAGCGTCACAGCCCGCACGTTGCCGTCTCGGCTGCGATGAAGCTGCGGATGCACGTCCGCCAACCTCGCGATGGCCGCGTCCAACTCGCTTTGCGCCGCTCCCACCGTCACGCCGTCCCGAAGCCGCCCGTACACCTCGATCACGAAGAACCACGAGACCTGCAGCTCCTCCCACTGCGGATCGAGCGCGACGAACACGTCCTGCTCCTGTCCCGTGAGGCCGGCGGGGGACGTGAATCCTTCATCGAGCACACCCACGATCTGCACGGGATTGCTGTCCAGTGTGAGCGAGCGCCCTATGATGCCGGCATCGCCGCCGAACAACCGCTGCCATGCACCCCAGGAAAGCACCGCCCGGTGCGGAGCCCCCTGGAAGTCCTCCTCGAGCAGCGGCCGCCCGACCTCCAGGCGCGCGTCGAACAACTCGAGGTACCCCGGTAACACCAGCCCAGCGTTCAGTTGCAGCGGGCGGTCGCCACCGGTCCAGTCCATTTCATTCTCCCACACCCCGGTGAGCGAGGCGAAGCTGGTCGTGTGCTCGACGAAATCCGCGACCCGCGGCATCGGAAAGGACCCGCCGTCGAAATACACCAGGCGGTCGGGCTCGTGGTAGGGCAGCGACTTGAGCAGCACACCGTCCACCACCGAGAAGATTCCGGTGGTGGCGCCGATCCCTAGACCGAGAATCAGCACCGTCACCGCCCAGAACCCCGGCTCGCGCCGCGCGCTGCGCAGCGCGTACCGGATGTTGCGCACCAGCTCCGCCGCCACGGCGCCGATCCCGCCACGCCGCTCGAGGTCCCGCGCGCGGTCCTCGACCCACTCGGCGGCTGCCACCGGTTGGTTCTTCCGCGCCGCGGCCGCGATGCGTCGCGCGAGTTCGTCCCAATCCGTCACGTGCGCGGCCGCCAACTCCTCCGCCTCGGCCTCCGGGATCCCACGCGCCAGGTGCGTCCGACAGAGGTCCTCGAGCTGACCGGCCAGCTCCTCCACGATCCGCTCGTCGCGCAGGCCACGCAGCGCCGGGAGTGCCAGCCGCGACCGCACGTAGGCCTTCCAATCACGCATGGCTCGCCCCGATCACCAGGTTCACCGCGGCGGTGTACGCTGCCCACTGACGCCGCTGCTCGGCCAACACCTCGCGCCCTTTCCGGGTCAGCCGATAGTGACATCGCCGACGCTCTCCGGGCTTCTCCACCCATCGTCCGGAGATCCAACCGTCGTTTTCCATCCGGTACAGCACCGGATAGAGCGACGACACATTGAACTGGATCTCGCCCCCGGAGCGGACCTCGATGAGCTTGCCCAGCTCGTAGCCGTGGGTGGGCTGGTCGTCGAGGAGCGAGAGGATCATGAGCTCGACGCTGCCCTTCTTCAGTTCGGGGCTGAACACGGCGGCCTCCTGATACTTGGTGACGCCATATGTTGCCTCGGCAAATATATCGCGCAGGCCGACGCTGGCAAGTGGCAGGGGATGATCTTGGGCGACGGACTCACATTGCTATCGCGAACCCTCCGGCCTGGTCTCGCGCCCCCACAGCGTTGGATCGGCCCCCATGTTCTTGCGCCATTCGTGCCGCCAGCGGTGCATGTCCACGACGCCGATGAAGGGCCTCGGCGCGCGCGCCTCGCGATCCGGCAGCGGCGGGAATGGCTTGTGAGTCCCCGTCTGGTACCAGTAGGCCACCGTGGCGATGTCGAGCGTCAGGTTGTTGTTGTGGCCGTGCTCGATGGTGAACTTGAGGGATTCGTTGAAATAAACCGGGTCGGTGACGTGGAACCGGTAGACGTGTGTGCGGCCCAGCCAGCCGATGTCATCGTTGACGCGGGCGTAGCCGTAGAACGGATGGCTGAACAGCGTGTTGGGCGACCAGGAGGTGTTGAAGTAGTCCTCGGTACCCGTACCGTGCAGTGAAGGCGGCCAGCGCTCACCGTCGATGAAAATCATGTCGTCCCCCTCGCCGTACCACATCGGGCTCGGCGTGTGGACGTAGTAGTTGACGCCGACGAAATGGCCTTTGCCCTCGATGTCGGCGACAAGGTAGTTGTCGGATCCCGTCGTGTTCTTACCCTGCGGTCCGAGCAAGGACCACTCGTTCTCGCCGTCGGGCAGAGCCTCGGTCAGCTCGTGGTTATACCAGGCGTGGAAGCGGCCCATATCTTCGGGTAGAGCATCGAGCTCGACGTAGTCGATGTAATAGTAGAACGCATCGATGTCGCGCCCGGTGTCGTTCTCGATCTCGATACGGGCGCCGTCGGCGAACGGCATGACGAAATAGCTGACCAGCCCGCGCCCATCGCGCGGCCCGGCGGCGAGTGGCAGCGAGGCGAAGTTGTAGCTCTCGTCCCAGCCCTGGCCGAAGAATGGGCCGATGGGTGACTCGACACTGGGCGCTTCGTCGCCGTCCCAATACATACGCAGGATGATGTCGTTGCGGCTGAGGGCCGGTGGGGGTGGGGCGATCGTGATCCAGATGTGGTTGATCATCCCGGCGCCCTCGACCTCAAACAGCGTTCGCCGCTCTCCATCCGGAACGCTCTCGAAGCGGTCGTTGTTGCCACCGCTGCGATCGAAGCTGCTGATGCGCTTGCTGCGGACGTCGTCTTTGACGCGCGCCAGATCGAACAGCGTGCCGTCTACTCCCTGTGCCTGGGCCGTGGCCGGCGCGAGAAAGCAGGCGGCCAGCAAGGCAATGGCGAGGTGCTTGTTCATGGCCCTATCCTCCCTTAAGGTAGGTAATCTGCTGGTGATAGCCGAAGGTAATCTGCTGGTGGAGGGAGGATGACCGCCACCGGGGGCGAACCGATTGGAACTCGGCGTGGGAGTGGGGCGGAAGACCCGTCCCGGCGCCAACCGATCGTGGTCATGCGCGGGATCCGCAAGTCCTTCGGGCCGGTGGAGGTCCTGCACGGTGTCGATTTCGAGGTCCTGCCGGGCGAAGTGCACGTGCTCGCCGGCGAGAACGGGGCTGGCAAGAGCACGCTGATCAAGATCCTCTCGGGCGTCTACGACGACTACTCAGGCGAGCTGTATGTGGGCGGTCGCCCGCAGCGCTTCAGTCATCCAAACGAGGCTGTCCGGGCGGGCATCGCGACCATCCACCAGGAACTCTCACTGGTGGCCTCGATGAGTATCTCGGACAACCTGTTCCTGGGGCGTGAGGCGGCTCAGCGATTCGGCTTTGTCGACTTCGGGTCCCAGGAATCGCAGGCCGCTCGCATCCTCGAGGAAACGGAGCTCGACTTCTCGCCCCGCCAGCTGGTGGGAGAGCTGCCCATCTCCAGCCAACAGATCTTGGAGATCGCCCGAGCGCTGGCCCGCGACGCCAGCCTCGTCATTTTCGACGAGCCCACCAGCGCCCTGAACGAGCACGAGGTCGACTCGCTCTTCGAGCGCATCGTCGAGCTGCGACGCCGGGGCCGCGGCATCGTCTACATCACGCACAAGATGGAGGAGATCTACCGCCTGGCCGACCGCATCACGGTGCTGCGCGACGGCAGGCTGGTGGGTACGGCCGCGGCGAACGAGCTCCCGCCGAGCCATCTCGTGAAGTGGATGGTGGGTCGAGATCTGGCGGTGCGGAGCGGAGGGCGGCCCGGGCCCTCCGCTGAGCCTGCCCTGGAGGTGGACGACCTGCGCGTGGCACACCCGGAGATCAAAGCGCGCTCCGTGGTCGAGGGCGTCTCCTTCACCCTGCGGTGGGGAGAGATCCTCGGACTCGCCGGACTGCAGGGCTCGGGCACGAGCGAGGTGCTGCACGCCCTGTTCGGCGCGCTGGGGCGCCGCGTCGCGGGACGGGTGCGGCTCTGTGGGCAGCCCTTCCCGCTGCGGGGTCCCCGGGAGTCCGTCGAGCGGGGCGTCGTGCTCCTGACGAACGATCGCAAGTCGTTCGGCCTGGCGCCGGACCTGAATGTGACCCACAGTGTCAGCCTGGCCAGCCTCTCGCGGTTCTGTAACCGCGGCGGCTGGGTGCGCAGGGAAGAGGAGACTGAGGCGGTCCGAAGCCTGACGCGGGAATTCCAGTTGAGCGCCCCCTCTTTCGACGCTCCGGTGCGCACCCTATCCGGCGGCAACCAGCAGAAGGTCTATCTGGCATGCTGTCTCCTGCCACAACCGCGCGTGCTGCTGCTCGATGAGCCGACGCGCGGCATCGACGTCGGTGCCAAGGCCGACATCTACGATCTCATGCGCACGTGGGTCGGGCAGGGCATCGCGATCCTGCTGATCACCTCGGAGATGGACGAACTGCTCACGCTCAGCGACCGGATCCTGGTGATGCACCGGGGCCGGATCGCGGCCGAGTTCACGCGCGAGACGGCCTCCAAGGACGATGTCCTGGCAGCGGCCATGGGCCTTGCGGGATGTCATGAGCGCGGAGGGGTGGAATGAGCGCTGAGTGGCGCGTGAAGCTACGGGGTTGGTGGACCACGCCCGTCGCGCGGGCGCTTCTGGCCCTGCTGCTCATGATCGTCATCGGCTGCGTCTTCAGCGCCGACGGAGCCTTCTTCAGATGGAGCGTCCACCGCGACATGCTGCGGCAGGTGTCGGTCTTCGGCATGCTGGCGTGCGGGATGACGGTCGTGATCATCACTGCCGGCATCGACCTCTCGGTCAGCAGTGTGCTGGCGTTGGCGGCAGTGTCGTTCGCCTGGCTAGCGCTGCCGCAGGGCTGGCCGGCGGTCTTTGCCATCCCGGTGGTGTTGGCGTTCGGCACGGCCCTCGGCTCGGTCTCCGGCGCGCTGGTCGCCCGGATGCGAATCCAGCCGTTCATCGTCACGCTGGCCATGATGGTCTTCGCGCGGGGACTCGCGAAGGTGATCTCCGGAGGCAGGAAGATCACGAACTACGTGACGGAGGCTGACGGCACTACCCGCCTGGTCGACCTCCCACGGATCTTCGGGATCATCGACAGCAAGGTCCTGGGGGGGAACCTTTCGATCGTCACGATCATCTTTCTGCTGTGCGTCCTTGTGACGTGGATCGTCCTGTCGCGGCTGCGCCTGGGACGGCACATCTACGCGGTGGGCGGGAACGAAGAGGCGGCCCGCCTCTCGGGTGTCCCGGTACGCCGAACTCTGATCACGGCCTACGCCCTCTCCGGATTATTCGCGGCGGTGGCCGGAATCTGCCAGGCCGCCCAGGAGACCCACGGAGATCCGGAGACCGGAATGGCGTACGAGCTCGATGCCATCGCCATGGTCGTCATTGGGGGTACCACGTTGGCAGGCGGGAAGGGTAGTGTCGTCTTGACCCTGATCGGTGTCCTGACGATCGGGTATCTTCAGAAGATCCTGTCGCTCAACGCCGCGCCCGAGGCCACCCGCCTCATGCTGACAGGCGCGATCATCGTCTGCGCCGTGCTGTTCCAGCGCGGGAAGTAGGAGGGTTCGGAAACATGCCGCTCCGCAGGTTCGCAACCTTCTTGATCTGTGTGCTCGCCGGCGTCGGCTGCAGCTCGGAGTCGCGGGAACGGCACGCCGGTACGCCCGAGGATCCCTGGGTCATCGGCATGAGCCAGTGCAACCTGGGCGAGCCCTGGCGCGTGCAGATGGATGCCGACGTCAGGGCTGCCGCCGCCCGCCACACCAACCTGAGGGTGATCTTCAAGGACGCCCAGAACAGCTCCCTGGTCCAGCGGGCGCAGGTCGAGGAATTCATCCAGCAGGGCGTCGACCTGATCATCATCAGCCCGAAGGAGGCGGCGCCGCTCACCAGGCCGGTGGCCGAGGCCTACCAGCAGGGCATACCGGTGATCGTCCTCGACCGCGCTGTCCAGGGTGACCAGTACACCACCTTCATTGGCGCCGACAACGTCCAGATCGGCCGCGAAGCCGGCAAGTGGATCAGGGAGAGGCTCGGCGGCAGCGGCAGGATCGTCGAGCTCAAGGGTCTGATGACCTCGACCCCGGGACAGGACCGGAACCGGGGATTCCTCGAAGGCCTCGAGCTTGACCGGCATCCCGGGCTGGAGATCGTCTTCACCGGCGAGATGCAGTGGCTCGAGCCCAACGCCCGCCGGGAGATGGAATCCGCGCTGGCCACGAACTCCGAGATCGACGTGGTCTACGCCCACAACGATCCCGGCGCCCACGGCGCCTGGCTGGCGGCGCGCGCGGCCGGGAGAGAAGCGGACATCATGTTCGTGGGCATCGACGCGCTGCCGCATGAAGGGCAGCAATACGTTCAGCAGGGAATCCTCGACGCGACCTTCCTCTACCCCACCGGAGGCGCGGAGGCCATCGAGCTTGCCCTGGCCATCCTGCGGGGTGAGGAGGTTCCGAGGAAGATCGTCCTTGGGACTCGGCTCTTCACCCGGGAGAGCGTCGGCGCGGGCGGCCAGCCGATCAACTAGAGAGATCCAGGAGGAACGACGGTGAAGCAGCGAATCGCTCTGTTCTGGCCCGGCGACGGTCGCGACGTGCCCAACGAGCTGGCCTTGCCGAACGTGACCGAGGCCACCCGGCAGATGGAGGCGGCGCTCAGGAAGCTGGGCAGGGAGCCCTATCTGGTGGATGGATTCCTGACGAAGCCCCACCATGCGATCGAGAAGCTGGGACCCATCCAGGATCCCATGATCGGGATCTGCGTGCACTGGTTCTACGGGCCGCACACCACCGAGGGCGTGGTGGGGAAGGACAACCCACTGCTGCTCGCCAGCAACTTCTCGGGCCAGTGGCCGGGCCTGGTCGGGCTCCTGAACACCGGCGCCTGCCTGGAAAGCCTGGGACGGAAGTTCTCGCGCGTCTGGACCGACGCGCAGGATTGGACCACGGACGACATCTTCATGGCCCGCCTCGAGGAGTGGTGCTCCTCCGGACAGATCGTCTACGGCGAGGAGGACATCGCCTACAGCGCGCCGGTCTCGACCGAGGCTGCCGGACTGGCCGGCCAGGTCGCCCGGGGTTTCCAAGATCGACGCGCCCTGATCCTGATGCTGGGCGACACCTCGATGGGCATGATCAACGGCTACTTCGGCCCGCGATTGCTCAACCGCCACGGTTTCAGCGAGCACAAGGTCGATCAGGCCTGGATCATCCACCGGGGCCGCGACATCGACGACGCGCGCTTGGACGCCGCCCTGGCGTTCGTCAAGGAGCGCGGGGTGACGTTCCACTGGGGTGAGGAGGAGGCCGCGGACTTCACCGAGGACGCCACGCGCGAGCAGCTGCACGACTACCTGGCCGTGCTGGATATGGTAGAGGAGTACAAGGCCGACTGCCTGGGATGGCAGTACCAGCTGGGGCTGCTTCCCCTCCGCCCGCCCTCGGACTTCGCGGAGGGGCTCTTCAACTCTGCCTGCCGCCCGGAGTCGAACGGCGACACGGTGGTCTGCGCAACCGAGGCCGACCAGGGCAACGCGGTCCCCATGGAGATGATGAAGCGCCTGCTCGAGGCCAAGGGCCTGCACCAGGCGGTGATGTTCCACGACGTGCGTTGGGGCGCAGAGCACGAGGGGCGGTTCCTGTGGGTCCTGCTCAATTCGGGCTCGTGCGGCGCCTACGCGTTCAACCACGATCCCGACACGCTCGCGGGCGTCCACAGTTACCGTCAGCCAGTGCTGTACTTCCCCGTCCCCGGCGGCACGTTCGCCGGCGAGAGCCTGCCCGGCGCGATCACCTGGTCGCGCTGCTACATCAAGGACGAGGTCCTCTGGATGGACATCGGCTGCGGTGAAGTCGTACGGTTGCCGCCCGAGAAGCGCGATGCCTGGTGGGAGGGCACTACGCGGCAGTGGCCCTTCATGGCCGCCGACCTGGGCGTCGGCCGAGATACGCTCATGGCGCACTACCTCTCCAACCACGTGGCCGTGGCCTACGGCGACATCTTCGAGGAGATGGTCGCACTGTCTCAGGAGCTGGGTTTCAAGGTCAGGGTCCTCGAGGCTGGGAACTAGGGACGGGTGCCGTGAACGGGAGCTTCTACCTGGGAATCGGCGTCGACAGCCCGAAGCGGTGCTCCTGAGGTCCTCCATCAAGTGTACGAGGATCACGTGCCCTGCGAGCAGATCATGGGGTGGACATGAAGCCACTCCATTTCAGAAGCGATTTCGCGTACGCTGTCGCGGACTGAACACGCGGAGGATTCGATGAGGAAATGGAGGTATGGCGTCACCCTCTGCTGTCTCGGCTCGAGCCTGCTCACGAGCTGTGCTAACAGCGATGAGCGGATCGATGCACTCCATCGCGAGGCCCTCGTCTGGGACTGCCACAACGACCTCGCCTATCGCGTCCTCTACGAGAAGCTTGACATCGGCCAGCGCCTACCTGCCGGGCATGTCGACATCCCCCGGCTTGAGGAGGGAGGAGTCGATGTCCAGACCGTCGCCCTCTTCGTCCAGAATTTCCTCTACCCCGACCGATGCGCCCGCCAGACGCACCAGCTGCTGGCAGCTATGCTGGAGGCGATCGAGCAGCACGCCGACCGGGTCGAGCTGGCGCGGACCGGCGCCGAGATCGAGCGAATCGTGGCCGCGGGCAAGATCGCCATTCCGCTCGCCATAGAGGGGGGGCACGCTATCGAGAACAGTCTGGAGAACCTTCGGGAGTTCCACCGCCTGGGTGTCTCCTCGATGACCCTGACCCACAACGTGACTCACGGTTGGGCTGACTCCGGGGCGGATGAGCCGCGCTGGGGTGGGCTCAACGAACTGGGGAGGGAGGTGGTCCGGGAGATGAACCGGCTGGGCATGGTGATCGACATCTCCCACGTGTCGGACGAGACCTTCTTCGACGTGATCGAGACGACTGAGGATCCGGTGATCGCCTCCCACTCCGGCTGCCGAGCACTCAACCCACACCGCCGCAACATGAGCGACGAGATGCTCCGCGCACTCGCGGACAACGGCGGCGTCATCGGGATCACCTTCGTCCTGAACTACCTGACCCCGGAGTACCTCGAGGCGATGAACGAGCTGCGCGCGGTGGGCCTTCCATGGTACCGGCAGATTCCCGCCATCGAGGACCTGGACCTCCGCATCGTCGTGGAACACCTCAACGCCAGCCGCGACTGGCCGCTGGAGAACCTACCCACCATCGAGGACGTGCTCGATCACATCGACCACGCGGTGCAGATCGCTGGGGTGGACCATGTCGGACTCGGGGCCGACATGTACCCCCGCACTCCCTCGCCGGTCGGGATCCGGGGGGTTCAGGACTACCCCAACATCACACGTGGGCTCAAGGAACGGGGTTACAGCGACGAGGATGTCCGCAAGATCATGGGCGGAAACTTCATGCGGGTGTGGAAGCGGGTCACCGACCCGCATTGATACCCAGAGATCCTTGACCGGAGTCGCGTGGCCTGCCTGTGACCCGATCGAGATGCTCGGCAAGGTGGCCACGCCTCGAGTCAGACGCTCATCGGAGAGCTTGCGCTTGGAGGGCGATCATGCTGAAGAGGACGACGCTCGTGATGGCTGCGCTCTTGATGGCCGCGCAGGAGGCGCAGGGCCAGATCCCTTCCGCTAGAGGAACCTTCCCCGAGGTCCTGTCGATTCGAGACAGGGCCGCAACCGTCCACGAGATCACCGAGGAGCGACTCGATACGCTACTCCCCCGTCTCATGAGGGAGACCGGGTTCGACATGTGGATCATCACGGGCAACGAGGACAATCATGATCCCATCTTCTGGACGATGATGCCGTACGAGAACTGGTCACCGATCACGCAGATCCTGGTCATCTTCGACCGCGGTCCCGAGCTGGGCGTCGAGCGCCTGAACATCTCGCGGACGAACACCCAAGGGCTCTTCGTGAACGCCTGGGATGCCGCCGCCTGGGACACGGAGAAGAAGGAGAGTCAGTGGGACTGTCTGGGCCGGGTCGTCCGCGAGCGCGATCCGAAACGGATCGGCGTCAACGAGGGCGAGGTTCAGTGGGCCGCCGGGGGGCTGACCGTCGCGCTCAAGCGGAAGCTCGTCCAGGCCATCGGCCCCGAGTACGCGGCACGCCTCGAGTCGGCCGAGCCCCTGGCGACCCTCTGGGCGGAAACGCTCTTGCAGGAGGAGATGGACTTGATGGAGCGGGCCGTGGCCGTCTCCCATGCCATCATCGCCGAGATGTTTTCCAGCTCGGTCGTCACCCCGGGCCAGACGACCACGGAGGACCTGCGCTATTTCTACTGGCAGAAGGTGGCCGATCTGGGACTCGACATCGCCTTCGCCCCATCTGTCAGGATCCGCGGCCGCAGTCCCGAGAACAGAGAGAGATACGGGCAGGACGATAACGTCATCCGGCCAGGAGATCTCTTACACTGTGACGTCGGGCTGAAATACATGCACTACAATACCGACCACCAAGAGGTGGCCTACGTCCTCCGACTCGGCGAGACCGACGTCCCCGAGACCTTCAAGAGGCATATGGTTGAGGCGAACAGACTACAGG
This sequence comes from Gemmatimonadota bacterium, assembly GCA_039586495.1. GTDB lineage: Bacteria > Gemmatimonadota > Gemmatimonadetes > Palauibacterales > KS3-K002. The sequence continues at coordinate 47,320 of JBDHKG010000032.1, forward strand.
ACGTCTTCGTGGGAGAGCTCGAGACCGGCCTGACCGGAAACGAGCTCCTGGGCAACATGCTCACGAGAGCTCGCGAGATGGGAATCCCGAATCCCAGGATCTACTCACACTCACTCGGCTACTTCCTCCACGAGCCGGGGCCTCTGATCGGCCTTCCCTGGGAGCAGGTGAACAATCCTGGCCGGGGTGACGTGAAGCTGGTCCCGATGAGTTGCTTCACTGCAGAGCTGAGCATCACCATGCCTGTCCCGGAATGGGGCGGTGAGAACTTCCGCCTGCCACTCGAGCAGGACGTGGCATTCTTGGGTGACCGGACGATCTCCCTTGACGGTCGCCAGACCCGGTTTCACCTGATCAGGTAGGGGCGGTGCCAAGGAGCCAGGGGGACTCATGACCAGCGATGACTGCGGGTGCCGGGGCAACGGCGCCGAGATCGGCAAGGAAGTCGCGAGCGAGAGGGGTGCCGGCAGCGGGAAAGAGATGGACCGGCGTGAGTTCATGGTGACTGCGGCGGCCGGCGGCGCGGCCTTCGCCGCGGCGGCCTCCGGTCTGCCCATCGTCGCCGGGCCGTTCTGGCGGCAGGCCGACGCCGACCACTTCGTGCCGGCCGACAAGAAGCTCGCGCGGGAGTGGATCCAGGCCCTCTACGCCCGTGGCGAGTCCGCCTGGTACTCCGGGGACGACCTGCAGACCATCGGGATGCCCGTGGGCGGCATCTGCGCCGGACAGGTCTACCTCACCGGCGACGGGCGGCTCACCTGCTGGGACATCTTCAACCA
>JBDHKG010000033.1:0-81875 GCA_039586495.1 Gemmatimonadota bacterium
CTTCGCTCAGGGCGCTAACCGGCCAGATCCACGAGCTGCCCGAGCGTCAGCGGCTGTACTTCGCGGCGGTGGATGCCCGCGGTGTTGTCCGCCTCTTCGAGATCGACCTGCTGAGCCGCGAAGCCAGGCAGGTCGTGCCCCCGGTGGGGGCCGGGCCGCCCTACGCGGTGCACATGCTGGTGGCGCCCGAGGCTGCGAAGCTGTACGTCCAGTGGTTCCGACCCGCACAGTTGCCCGAGACGGACATCTACGACGGGGCGACGCTGAACTGGCTGGGTCGGACCGCGGGTTTCCGGCCGGACGAGCGAGCGGCGGGCTTCGAGCATCGCGAGCCCTACCTGTGGACGCTGGATCTGGCCAACCGGCCCGTGCTGGTGGACAGCAACAGGGACCAGATCGTCCGTCGCTTCGACTACCAGCGCTGGTTCGGGCCCGTGCTCGCGGCCACCGCGGACGCCTGGCGCGACCTGCTGCTGGTTCGCCTCGACGTCGGGCACGATCGCTTTCAGGTCGTCGATGTCCTCTCCGGCGAGATCGGACCTCCCCTCGACTTGCAGGGCTACGCCCTGGCACAACCCCGCCTGGCCCTCGACGGCCGCTTGCTCGTGCTCATCGAGATGGAACGCCGGCCGCTAAGGAGCGCCCGCTGGAGCGAGACGGCCATCGCCACCGGCCGCGTCACGATCTTCAACCTGCGCGATGGCCAGCAGGTTGCCGAGACCCACCTCGTCATGCCGCGAGATCTCCCCGTCGCCGCGGTCGGCAGCAGCGCCGATCCTGGGCTGCCCACGCGCCTCTGGGTGCACGTGCCGGGTGACGCCCAGCGGTTTGACTTCGACCTTCCGGCGTGCCAGGGCAGTACCCCCCGCGGCGACGTCCTGGAAGCGACGCTCGCGGTCGATTGGCACAGCGCAGATGGCCACCTTAGGTACCGCTATACGGTGAGCGTTGCCCCCTCCAGCGACGCGGCGGCCGGGGCCCTCGCCATCCAGGCCGGCCAGGCCACGGATCGCGCGGCCGCGCCGCACGGTTGGGGGGTCGACCTGATCAGTCGGGACCGCTGGGTGCGCTGGACCAACGCGCTGGGCCCGCCCGCTGAGGACATCGGGCCGGGCACAGTCGGCCGCGGCTTCGTGATCGCGGCTCATCCGTCCACCCGCCCCGGGATCGCCGAGTACCGGATCCAGGCCGCGTTCGGGCTTCCGCGAGGCTGCCAGTCGGACGACCGCTTTCTCACGAACAGCCTGAAGGGCCACACGGTGGCGCCGGAGCGCGTGAACTCGGCCGATCCGCGCAAGCTGGCACAGCGACTGCAGCGCCTTGTGGATGAAGCCTGCGAGATCGGTTGGATCGAGACGCGTGACTGCGGCACCCTGCAGGCAGTTGCCGATTCGATCGAGTCCGCAGGAAGCGCACGCCACGGCGCTGTAGACCGCTTCCTCGAGGCGCTGGCCAACAGCAGGTTAGAGGGCAGCGCTAGCGCCGTCCTGGCGAACGCCGCGCTGGCGATCCGAGAAACCGTGGAGCGCAGCCGGTGAACCTGTACGCACGTGTTGCGGTCCCGCGACCGCTCTACCGGACCTTCCTCTACCGGGTACCAGACAGCCTGGTGGACGAGATGGAACCGGGGCGGCGCGTGGTCGTGCCGTTCGGGCGCGGCGAGCTCACCGGCTGGGTCGACGAGCTGCTCAGCGAGCCAGCGGAACTACCGTCTCGGGTGCGGGAAATCCTCGACTCTCCCGATACGGAACCGCTATTCGACTCCGAGCTCCTTGCCCTTTGCCGCTGGGTCGCCCGCTACTATGTCGCACCTCTGGGACTCACCTTCCGTGCCGCGCTCCCGGCCCGGCTCACGGCGGAGTCCGCTGAGCGCCTCGTCCGACGCAGGGGCGTCACCTTCACCGTCGCCACCGCGGCCGACATGGCGCTACTCGACCACCTGGACCGGCACAAGGGCCCACTCAAACTGAGCAGCGTCCGGCGGGCCCTCGGGCCCGGTCCGTGGGCGCGGATCGCCAGAAGGTTGGCCGAGGGTGGCCTGCTAGAGATCGAGCGGGAAGCACCGTCGACTGGGCCACCCCGCCGATCGCGGCAGGTCCTGCTGCTGACACAGGAGCTTCCGAGCTTGCAGGAGCGCGACCGGCTCTTCCGGCGGGCGGCACGCCAGCGGGAGCTGTACGAGTACCTCGAGTCAGTGGGCGGTCGTGCCGACGTCGCCCACCTCACACAGCACCTAGGCATCAGCCGCTCGGTGGTTCACGGCTTGGTCCAGAAGGGGCTGGCGGAGGTACGTGGCGAGGAGGCGGCCGATCTACTGCTCGCCGACCTGCCGACCGCCGAGGAGGCCGCCCACACGCCCACCGCCGCCCAGGCCGGTGCCATCCAACGTCTGCTTGCCGCAGCGGAACGGAAGCCGCCGGGCGTCTGCGTGCTCAAGGGGGTCACGGGCTCCGGCAAGACTCTGGTCTACATCGAAGTCCTGCGCGAGCTGGTCGGCCGGCGGGGCCGCGGGGCGATCCTGCTCGTGCCCGAGATCTCACTCACCCCGCAAACGCTAAGCCGCTTCCGCGCGGCCTTCGGCGACGACGTCGCGCTCCTACACTCCGCGCTGAGCGACGGGGAACGCTACACCGCCTGGCAGGCGCTGCGCCAAGGCGCGAAGCGGATCGTCGTCGGCGCACGCTCGGCTGTCTTCGCGCCCGTCCGCGATCTCGGCGCCATCGTGATCGACGAAGAGCATGAGGGCTCCTACAAGCAGAGCGACGCCGCACCGCGTTACCACGCCCGCGAGGTGGCCGTAGTGCGGGCCCGGCGCGCCGGTGCCCTCTGCGTGTTCGGCTCGGCAACGCCCTCACTGGAAGGCTGGGCCAACGCGCAGTCCGGAGCCTGGGAGCTCATCGAGCTCCCGGAGCGCATCGGGGCTCGGCCGCTGCCCGCTGTGCAGGTCGTCGATCTGCGCGAGGAGCGGAAGAAACAGCGCGAGAAAGACGGTGGTCCGCAAGACGCCCTGGTGCTCTCGCCGCGCCTCCGAGATGCCATTGAGGAGCGGTTGCGACGAGGCGAGCAGGTGATCCTGCTGCTCAACCGGCGTGGCTACTCGAACTTCACCCAGTGCCGTGACTGCGGCGCCGTACGTAGCTGCTGGCAGTGTAACGTGTCGCTGACCCGCCACCGGCTACCGCCGCGTCTCGTCTGTCATCACTGCAACCATCAGGAGCCGCTGCCAGATAGCTGTCCCGAATGTGGTTCTGGGATTCTGAGCCATCGGGGCGTCGGCACCGAGCATGTGGAGCGCCTGCTGGGCGAGGTGTTTGTCAGTGCCCGCATCGCGCGAATGGATCTGGACACCACGAGCGGGAAGTGGTCGCACCACGAGATACTGGGCCGCGTCGAGCGCCGCGAGGTGGATATCCTGCTCGGCACGCAGATGATCGCGAAAGGACTCGACTTCCCCAACGTCACGCTAGTGGGCGTGATCAACGCCGACGTCGGCCTCAACCTGCCCGATTTCCGAGCGAGTGAGCGGACCTTCCATCTCCTCACGCAGGTGGCGGGACGCGCCGGGCGCGGCCCGCTAGAGGGCGAAGTCATCGTGCAGACCTCGCTGCCCGGGCACTACGCGATCGGGTTCGCCATTACCCACGACTACGAAGGGTTCGCGGCCCGCGAGCTCGAGGAGCGCACCGAGCCAGCCTACCCCCCGCACACGCGACTTGCCAACGTGGTGTTTTCGGGGCAGCGCGAACTCCGAACCCAGGAAGGGGCGGAAGCGGCGCTGGCTTGGCTCGGCGGTCTCCTCAAGGCCAGGGGAATCGAGGGGATCGATCTGATTGGCCCTGCGCCCTGCCCCATCGACCGCATCCGCCGCCGCTGGCGCTGGCACCTGGTCCTGAAGGCGCGGGAGGCGGATGCGCTGGGCCAGGTCCTGCGCTATTTCGCCGCCCGGTTTCCCGTGCCGGGAGATCTGCGTGCGGAGATCGACCGCGACCCGGTCAGCGTGCTCTAGAACGGGCGGCGCGCCGAAGCTGGCCTGGGGCCGCAGCCTCTGTGGCACCTTGGCGCCGGACAGGTGTCTAATGCGAGGTGGGCCCGAAATCGTCGGCTGCCCCACCGCCGGCCGGGTGTCGCAGTTGCGTCCTTGACAACCGCCCCCCGCCGCCTCAAAAATGACGGATCTCGTGCGCCCACGAGGGTGAATTGCCGCTATGGGATGCCTGACGCTCAACGCGTCCTACGAGCCGCTGACGATCGTGCCCGTGCAACGGGCGCTACGGCTCGTCATCGATCGCAAGGCCGAGGCCCTTGAGGTCGATAAATCGCGCCCCTTCCGATCGGAGCGTCTGGTTCTCCCTGCGCCCATTGTCATTCGCCTGGTCAAGTACGTGCAAGTGCCCCCGCGTTTCCGCCGCCATGTGACCAACACGTTCCTGTTCGCGCGCGATCACTACACCTGCCAGTACTGCGGGCGGCACCGTCGCGAGCTCGGTCACCGCGAGTTCCTCACCCGGGATCACCTGCTGCCGATGTGCCGTGGTGGAGACAACACCTGGGACAACGTGCTTACAGCCTGCACCCGCTGTAATCACAGGAAGGGGAACCAGACGCCCGAGGAAGCGCACATGAAGCCGCTCCGCCTAGCCCGTGAGCCGAACCACGTGGAGCTGGTCTGGGCGGTCCGTAAGGTGACGCCCATCCAGGCGAAGTACATCGCGATGTTCTACGGACGCGATGTGCTGAAGGCCCTGGGTGGGGACGGCCACGCCTTCAGCGCGCGAGCCGAGCCGAACTGACCCTTTCCCTCCGCAGAGTCCCAGCCGCCAGACTACGCGTCCAGGCCAGGCGATGCTCAGTGCCGGCCCCTCCGAAACCCGCGCCGCGCGCGGGTGTACCAGCGGGGCAGCCACAAGGTGACCGGCGATGCTCGAGGCGAGCCACTTCCCTGTCAAGGGACGTGACAGCGCCGGGATATCGTGTATCTTTGCCTGCTTCCAGTCCCGGTAAACCGCCCAGCGGAGCAGAGGAGATCCGAATGGGCTTGAACGCAGAACTGGTCAAAGAGACGCCCTACCCCGGCTACGTCTTCGGCCACGCCCCGCGTAACGTCTACTGGGAGATGACCATCGCCTGCGATCTGCAGTGCAAGCACTGCCGGGCCGAGGCGATACCGCACCGCGATCCTCTCGAGCTGAGCACCGAGGATGGCCGGGCGCTGATGCGGGATGTCAAGGAGATGGGCAGCATGATCATCCTCACCGGCGGCGATCCAATGAAGCGACCCGACCTCTTCGACCTGATCGCCTACGCCCGAGAGATCGCTCTGCCCGTCAGCATCACACCGAGCACTACGCCTACCCTGACCCGTGAGGTCGTGCAACAGTTCAAGCAGCTCGGTGTTGCCGCAATGGGCACGAGCCTGGACGGTCCCAGCGCGGAGGTGCACGATGCGTTCCGCGGCGTGGAGGGCACGTTCAGCAGCTCGATGAATGCTTTGAGCTGGGCACGGGGATTCCACATCCCAGTCCAGATCAACACGACGGTCACGGCGGAGACGCTGCCGCATCTACAAGCGCTGTACAGGCTACTGAGCGAAGAGTTTGCGCCGCCGGTGCGGCGCTGGAGCCTATTCCTGCTCGTACCTGTGGGCCGGGGCCTGGACCTGGGGATCCCGTCGGCGGAGGAGGTGGAGGAGCTGTTCGCCTGGGTCTATGAGACCGCAGCTGCGGCCCCTTTCCACATGGGCACGGTCGAGGCGCCTCACTACCGACGCTACTGGTTCCAGCGCAAGCTGAAGGAGGGTGCGTCGGCGGAAGAGCTGAGCAAGCTGGCGATGCGGATGGGATTCGGCGTGCGAGACGGGAACGGTGTGATCTTCGTCTCGCACAAGGGCGAAGTCTTCCCTGCCGGTTTCTTGCCACACCCTCTGCTCGGGAACGTGCGCGAGCAACGGCTCTCCGTGATCTATCGGGAATCCCCTCACCTGGCGGAGCTTCGCGACATGGACCGGCTGAAGGGCAAGTGCGGCCGCTGCGAGTTGCGCTGGCTGTGCGGCGGCTCCCGAGCCCGCGCCTACGGGATGACGGGCGACCCCATGGAATCCGACCCTTTCTGTGTCTACGAGCCGACGGCCGGCGACGGCGGCTGAGCAGGACCGCCCGCTGTCCCTTCCGGGCTCCGGCGGCTGTATATTGAGCCTGAAGCCGCAGCACGATCTTAACAGACAGGCGCGCAGTAGGATGGGAATCGGCAACATCGGCTGGACGGAGTTCTTGGTCATCCTGGCCATCGCGCTCATCTTCTTCGGGCCGCGCCGCTTGCCCGGCATCGCCCAGGCCATCGGTAAGAGTCTGCGGGAGTTCCAGAAGGCACTCAACGAGGTCAAGTCGGAGATCGCCGAAGCCGGTCGCGAGATGGAGGAACGGCCCGGCCCGGTGATCAGGCCGCCCGCACTGGCGCCCCCGCCGGAAACGACCAGAGAAGCGGAGGCGACCGTCACCCCACAGCCGCCCGAGGAACCAACCCCAAGCCAGTCGACCGGGGGCAACGCCGCGAGTTCAGACAAAACGGAAACGAGTAATGCAGACCCTTCAGATCCGCACCTCGCGTAGAGCAGAGCTGGTCGATATCACGGCGCAGGTCCGCGATGCGGTGCACAAGACCGCTGTCAGCGAGGGCGTGGCCCACCTATGGTCCTTTCACACCACATGCGGTCTCACGGTCAATGAGGGCGCCGACCCTGACGTGGCACGCGACATCGCCTGGAAGCTCGGCGAACTGGTGCCGAGAGACGACTCTTCCTACCAGCACGCGGAGGGGAACTCGGATTCCCACATCAAGACCAGCCTGATGAACCCGGGGGCGACTTTGCTCGTCACGAACGGTGATATCGCGCTGGGTACCTGGCAGGCCGTCTTCCTGGCGGAATTCGACGGCCCCAGGCTCAGAAAGGTGGGAGTGCAGGTCGTGCCCGCAGCCTAGCGCGAGGACCTCTGCCCAACGTCGCTGCGGCCGCCTGCCTCGCCGACGGCCTCGCGAAGCTGCTCGTAGCCTTCTTTCCCCAGGATCTCCTTGAACTCGCAGGCGTACGCGTCGATCGCTCGTGTCGAGCCATCAAAGGCTAGCGTACAGCAGCGGCGGACGCCGTCGCACAGGTCATCGAACTCCACTCGCTCAAACGACGTGACCAGTGGAAATAGGCGGCAGTAGAACGGCTTGAGGCGCACGCCCTCCGCCAGAGCGAGATCCGGCTCGATCAGCTGAAGAGTGCACAGCCCGTCACGGTTCAGAAACGCGCACTTGCCGTTGTAAACCGCCGTGCCGATGCAGAGGCCGCCAGGGTAGTCCTCGTCTCTTTCGATTTCGTCCTCGAACCACAGGCTCGTATCCCAGGTCTGGCTGTCATCCAGGCCCGCCTGGATACGGCCCGCGCAAGCCAGGATACGGTCGCGCTCCTGCAACGAGACGTACACCCCATGACGGCAGCAGTGACCGCCGCACTCCTCAGGTGCGTTGGACGGTCCACCACCTTCGATACAGCCACGCGCGACCATGCCTTGCACGGTCCACCGGCCGATCCGGATATCGTCGCTCTGCGGCGTGCTACGTTGGCGTGCTCGCATCCGCTGCTAGCCCTTGAACCTCGCCCGGCCGCAGGTCACCCGAGCTCCTCAACAAGCCTGTCCACGATGCCGGCTCTGTGCTCAACGCGGCGCCGACGCCGACCTCGCTCCCTGCGCCTGCAGCTGACCGGCTCAATCATACCACCCGCCCGAGAACGCTGAAAGCCCGGCGCTAGCGGGCCACCAGCTCCACCCGGCGGTTCTTGCCCCTACCGTCCTCGCTGGCGTTGCTGGCCACCGGAGCCAGGGGCCCAATCCCATGCGGTTCGAGGCGGCTCCGGTCGATGCCGTAGCGGCTCACCAGCGCCTCCACCACCGCCGCGGCCCGATCCCGGGAAAGCTCCATGTTGTGGTCGAAGCTGCCGGTGGCGTCGGTATGTCCCACCACAAACAGCTCCAGATCCGTGTTCTCCTCAAGCAGCTGGGCGATCTCTTGCAGGGTCGGCTCCGACTCCGGCTTGATCAGTGCCTGATCCGTGTCAAACAAGATGCCGTACACCGCTACCTTGCCGGTGCGCTGAATATCCGCAACCATGGTCGCGGCGCTCGCCATCACCTGCTGGGTCATCGCCTTCTCTTCGACCACGGTCAGATCATAGGACTCGCCGCCGCTGAAGCAGTGGACGTGTATCCACGCACGGGCGTCCCCGCGGACCAGCTCCAGGTACACGTTGTAGTCATCACGAGAGACGATCTGCCCACCGGTCGCCTCGATAGCGTTGCTGTAGTTCCGCAGGACCTCCAGCTCGCTGGGCGGCCGCGCTCCCTCCTGGATCTCGTATGAGATACCGGTTTTGCGTCCCTCAACTAGAAACTCGTACCCCTCCGCGTCATAGAACTCGTACTGGTCGAACTCCCTGAAGTCGCAGTCCTCGATGTAGAAGCCTGACATCCGGGTGAGCAGCGGGTGATCCTCACAGCCGGCCGCGTCCTGCTGCGCCATGGACCCGCCGGGCCCTGCGAGCAGCAGGGCCAAGACAAGCATCGAACCTCTCCAATAGTGACACATGATGCCCTCCACAGGGGTTGTCCGCCTCGCGAAGCGTCTCGCTCAGTCACAGCTCTACCATGAATCGTGGTCCGATCGGCGACGAGAAATGGCCCGACGACGAGGACTCGCTCTCCCGAACGCGCACGTCCTCGATGCAACGGCAGATGGCGTCGCTCTGCACGGGGGCGCGCTGTGACGTACGCGGCCTCAGGGTCGCGGGGCCAATACACACTGTCCAACCGATTGTCCTGTATACAATTACGCCACAGGGGTGCCCTGTGGCCGGCGCACACATAGGTCCTGGTTCAGGATGAGGTGGCCGGCGACTCGACGCCGGTCTTCCAGAGACCCAGCAGGTAGGGGTCGTACTCCTCAGGATTCCGTTTGTAGTCTTCAGCCCAGGACTCGAAGTCCGGCAGGGCCAGATAACCCATCAGCTGCTCGACGAGCAGCGTCACGAGTTGTCTGAGGTTCAAGGCGCCTTGCTCAGCGCCCGCCCTCTCTTCCGCCGCCCTGGCGAGCTCGAAGACCCGCTCCTCCTCGAGTTCCATGAAGACATCGCAAACTCGAGCGGAGCAGTAGTCCAGGTACTTCGCCCGCAGAACTTCTTCCGGCTCGGCCCCCGACCTGTGGGGCTTCGGCGGCTCGCCCTTTCCCAATCGCCGCGCCATGCTCCCCTCCTCCGCAAAGGGCGACCACGTCGCAACCTCGCAACAGGTCACCTGCGCCCATGCTAAAACCCCTGAGGCGGCAGGTCAAGGAGCGCTGGCTTGTGGCGGGAACAAGCGTTAGCGAAGGCCTTCGGCGGGGGGGAGGGCCGGCCGTCTACGTCAGCTCAAGAGACGACTCAAGGGACGACTCCCAAGGCGACGCAGACGGCCGGTGCAGGGCCGTCACGCCCTGCAGACGAGCGAACACCGCTCGCCGGACTAGCCCATAGGCCAAAACCCTCTCCAAGAACTCGGGATCAGTCTCTTGAAGGCGCTCCACCTCGTCAGCTAGATCGCACGGCAAGTTCACAACGAGGCTGACTGATCGTGACTCCATCCAGTTGGGTCCTTCAGGTTTGAGGGCGCACTACGGCCACGCCAAGATGGCCACAAGAATTACAAATTTATCGGAATGGGCTGCCCTGCAGAGAATCCCCGGACAAGATCCGTAGAGCAGCAACGCTACCTCGAAGCGCGCCCATTATACACGCGAGGGATCGGGCACGCAAGTCCCAGAGGCTTCGAACGTGCGTTCGATGCCCGGTCTTTAAAGCATTGCACTACAACGACTTGCAACGATGGCCGCACCCGCGGCCGCCAGCGAATTTTGCAGAAACTTCTGATACGAAGATTGCACGTTTTCCTAACGCAACCTCTTATCGCACGCGAGATGCGCGTTCCGAATTTTCGAAACCTCTGTATGGCACCGGCCTGATTTTGAAAAAATTTGCGAGCCTAGGCAATCCATTCACAAGAGTTCGAGCACCTCGCGAACAGCGTTCGCATCTGAACGACACGCAACCCAAAGATCACCCACAGCTTGCAGGCGCGAACCCATCGATCGCAGCGAGAAGTCTTCGGGCTCGAACTCATCTTCGAGTTCCCGCCAGGCAAGGGGAGCGGAGACGGTCGCGCCCGGCTGAGGTCGGACCGAGTAGGCCGACGCCACTGTGGACCCCTGCCGATTCTGGAGGAAGTCGAGATAGACGCGCGCGCCCCGCTTGGAGACCACTCGTTGCACGGTGGTGAGCTCAGGGAACGACCTGGCGACCAGACTGGCAATGAGTTCCGCCAGCAGGCGGCCCGTCTCGTAGCTGGTGCCGGCCTGGAGCGGGATGACGATGTGGATTCCTCTGGCTCCGGACGTCTTGGGGTAACCTCTGAGCCCGAGCCGCTGGAGCTGTGCGCGGACGGCAACTGCCGCCTCGCGGACCCTGGAAAAGGCTGCGCCTTGGCCGGGATCCAGGTCGAGAATGCTGTAGTCGAGGTCACCCAGACTACCGAGCCGAGACGGCCAGACGTGCTGAGAGATGGCGGCTAGCTGCGCAGCGTAGAGAAGCGTGTAGAGGTCGCCCCCGATAAGCCGGTCGACCTGTTCCCCCTCGATTTCGATTCTAGCGGTGCGCACACCCTCGGGGATGGACTCGGGCGCCCGCTGCTGGTAGAAGGCCTCACCCGTGATCCCGTTGGGGTAGCGCTCCAGAGTGAGAGGCCGATCACGGAGTACAGGCAGGATAGCAGGTGCGACGGAGACGTAGTACCGCAACATCTCCCCCTTGGTCGCCCCCATCTCTGGCCAGAATACCTTCCGCAGATTAGTGACCCTGAGCCGTCGCCCCTCCAAGACGACCTCGCCGTCCTGCCCTGATCGCTCCAGAGCCTCGAGCGTCTGCAACAACGACTGCAACTCCGACGTGAGCTGAACCGCCGGTCCGCGCGCTTCCCGGAGGGGCAGGCTCTCGCGAACGACGCGCACGGGGTCCACATCAGCGCGCAAGCCGAGGAAGACCGGTTGACGGAGCCGACCGTCGCGTGTCCACTCCTGGAACTTGACCTCGGCGACCAGCTCCGGGCGAACCCAGTGGACGTCCCTGACGTCGTCGGGGGTCTCAGTGCAGGCGCAGGATTCCCGCTCCAGCCTGACGACTCTGTTTGAGATCTCACTGAGATCGGCCTCGCTGAAGCCTGTGCCGACCCGGCCCGCGTAGCGCAGCCGTGGACCGTCAGGGGCATCCTCGTGGTAGCCGAGCAGCAGGGCGCCGAAGCCGCGGCGGCCACTCTGGGGCTCCGTCCAGCCACAGATCACGAACTCCTGCCGCGCCAGCTCCTTGACCTTTACCCAGTCCTGAGTCCGCTCGCCGGACCGGTAGCGGCTCTTCAAGCGCTTGGCGATGACGCCCTCCCACCCCTCACGGCGCGCGCGTTCCCGCATGGCACCGCCGCTGGCGACATCGTGGGAGACGTAGTGCAGGCGGTGGCCGGCCGTCTTGAGGAGCGACCGCAGCCTCTCCTTCCGATCGGACAGGGGTCGCGCCCGCAGATCCTCGCCGTCGAGCCAGAGGAGGTCGAAGAGGAAGAGCTCAGCAGGTTGCGCTCTCGCCCACTGGGCAATCTCCCTCGGCTCGCGGAGATTGAAGCGCGCCTGAAGATCCTCGAAGCGCGGCCCATGTTCGCTGATGGCCGCGACGATCTCTCCGTCCACCACGAACCCGTGGCCCGACCGGCAAGCCAGCAGCTCCAGAGCCTCCGAGATCTCAGGGAAAGCCAGCTCGAGGGGCTGCCCGCGTCGCGAGTAGATCCGCACCGCAAGGCCGGGCTGCGCCCAGCCCAGTGCACGCACGCCGTCCAGCTTCGGCTCGAAGCACCAGGCCTCCCCGTCAGGGAGCCCGTCGCTGGGTTGAGCCAGCATGGGCCGCGTGTCCACGGGAGCCACCCTCTGATCGGACGTATCGACGGCTGAATCTTCGGCGAGCATCGGGTCGCCCAGTCTGCGGCCCGATACCAGCGAATCGTGGAAGCGTTCGACCAGTCCCTCCGGCTGGCCGGGCTCGGCGTAGGCGTCGCGCTTCTTGATGAGCAGCCAGCTCTTGTCGCCCTCCCGACCCTTCATACGCACGAGCGTCCAGCGGCCGCGCATCCGCTCACCGAACAGCACGAAGTCAAGCTTGCCTTCCCGCAGCCCACGGTCCAGCGCCTCGTCGGACTTCTCGGTCTCCCCGACCGGTTCGTAGCTGCCGCGATCCCAGATGATCACCACCCCGGCACCGTACTCGCCTTCGGGGATCGCGCCCTCGAAGTCGCCGTACTCCAGAGGATGGTCTTCCACCTCCACCGCCAGCCGCTTAGTCCCCGGGTCAGCGCTGGGCCCCTTGGGCACCGCCCAGCTCTTCAGCGTCCCAGCGATCTCCAGGCGCAGGTCGAAATGGGTCCGGCGCGCCGCATGCTTCTGAACCACGAAGCGCCGCGCTGCACCACCCGGTGGCTCGGGCGTGCGAGAGAAGTCCCGTTTTTGCCGATAGCGCTCGATGTCACTCACTGGTCTTCGACCCTCACAGGTCGTCGCCTCTCGCGGAGCTGCCGTCAGCCTGAGCCCTCTGCCGCCCGCGCTTCACTTTCTGCCTGACGCTCGCGCTCCGCCTTCTCCAGGCTCTCCTTCAGCCGCGCCACCAGGTCCACCACCTCTGCCTCCACTGCCTCCTCGACTTCGATCCTCGCGATCTCGCGCCCCTCGATCTTCGCCTGAATCCGCTCCATCAGCTTCTCGTTATACTCGTCCTTGTACCTCTCGGGCTCGAACTTTGTCGAGAGCTGACCGACGAGCTGAAGCGCTATGTCGATCTCTTTTGCCGTGAGGCCTTCCTCCACCGGCGTCTGGACCGCCTCCAAGGGGATCAATTCATCGTCGAAGCGCATGAGATCCAGCACCAGCGCGTCGCCCACCACCTTGACCGCTGCCAGATGCTCCCGATTACGGAACACCACCTTGGCGACCGCGACCTTGCCGGTCTCTCTCATCGCGCGGCGCAGCAACGCGTACGCCTTCTCGCCCCCCGGCTGCACCGCCAAATAGTACGGCTTCTCGAAGTAGCGCGAGTCGATCTCCGCTTCGTCCACGAACTCCACGATGTCTATGGTCCGCGTGACCTGGAGGGCGACCTGCTTGAAGTCCTCGTCGTCCAGGATGACGAAGTGCCCCGGCTCGTACTCGTAGCCCTTGACCAGCTCCTTGTGGTCCACACGCTCGTCCTCACCTTGCCGGACGCGGATCGTCCGCACGGGCGTATTGTCACGGCCGTGGAGCATCCGGAAGGTGGGCATCGTGTCGCGGGTCGCGCTTTCCACACGCACCGGGATGTTCACCAAGCCGAAGCTGATGGCGCCCTTCCAGATCGTGCCCATAGGCTGAGGCCTCCAGGTATAAGCTGTTCAGAGATCGAGAGATACAAAGATGGGCCCAGCGGCGTTCCCAGGCCAGGTGGTAGAGGAGCCGCAGCCACACGGCTACTGGCTTTCCCACGCGGGCTGTGGAAAACCTGGGTCGACTGCGCCGGACCGCGATCTCCGGTCGCCGCTACGTACAACGATTCCACGCCGGCGAGCGTTTCCCAATGCGTAGCAGCCCGGATCCTACTCGCCGCAGCCGGGCTCAAGCGGGGTGACTGATGTCGGCGAAGGCCATCAACAGGGACAGCAGAAGGGCGAGCACGGAGAAGAGGGCCAGGAGAGCGATCAGCGGGAGCGTGAACCCGACAGCGGCACGGCCGTTAGTGGTGCGCTGTACCTCGCGCACGGCGATGAACAGCAGGACGGTGCCCCATACCGTGCCGAGCAGCGGGCCGAAGAAGGGGAAGATCGCGAACGCCGCTGGGCCCGACGCGTAGGCGACGGCCCGGAAGGTGGCCTCAAAGCCGCGGCGACCGGCACCGACGATGACGAAGGAGCCCCACGTACAAAGCGATTATGAACACCAGCCACACGATCAGCATGACGAAGCTGCCCAGCCCGAAGGCGAGCGCTCCCTCCTCCTGACCGGTCGAGAGAGTTCCCTCGATGAGACCCCAGTAGAGGTTGAACACCAGCGCGACAAACGCGAGCAGAACCGCGTAGCCGAGCGCGGGCCCGAGGCCGCTGCGTGGAGAGAGCCTGCGGAAGAACTGTACCGGCCGAAAGACGCTATCGCGCCAAGTGAGCCAGAGGGCATTCCAGAACCCGTAGACCCTCCGGACTTCCCACGGCGGCGGTTCGGTCCCCACCACCGCCCCATCCTCCTCGGAGCGGGCGCCCACCGTCGCCGGTGCCGAGGCCGTAGGCAGCGGCTCCGGCGCGGACAGCTCGGGCCGGTGCGGTGTGCCGAGCGGCGCGGTCGCCGCTAGCACCTCACCACAGAACGGACAGATCTCATCGCTTGCCAGAAGCGGTGCGCCGCAACCCGGGCAGTCGGAAGGCTTCACGCTCACGAGGCGCTCGGGAGCTGGTCTTCGCTGGTCAGCACGACCCTGGCGTCGAGCACCACGGGCCGCTTCACAGGCTCGAATACGACGAGCGGGTTGATGTCCAGCTCAGTGATCTGCGGGAAGTCGCCCACCAGCTGGCTGATCCGCTGGATCGCCTGCTCCAGCAAGTCGAGGTCAACGCCCTTTTCGCCCCGCATCCCCTCCAAGAGCTTGTAGCCTTTGACCTGACGTATCATCTCGGCCGCATCAATGTCGCTCACCGGGTGGACGCGGAAGACCACGTCGCCCAACACCTCGACGAAGACTCCGCCGAGGCCGAACATGATCAGCGGACCGAAGCTCAAGTCGAACACCGTTCCGATGATCACCTCGCGGCCGCCAGTCACCATCTGCTGAACCAGAACGCCCTCCACCTGCTCGGCGTCCACGCCGCTCTCGACCAGATGATCCATCATCTCGTAGTAGGCGCCCCTCACCTCCCGAGCGGACTGCAGCCCCACGATCACGCCACCGACATCCGACTTATGGGAGATCTCCGGCGCCATCACTTTGAGCACCACAGGAAATCCCAGAGCTTCGGCCGCCTCCACGGCTTCGTCGGCATCGGCCGCCGATCGGGAGGGCACGGCCGGAATGCCGTACGCCTCCAGCAATGACAGGGCGGCAAACTCGCTCAACCGCCAGCGGCCGGCACGCTCGGCTGCATCGACTAGCGCGCGCGCCCGGCCGCCGTCCACATCGTCGAAGCGACGTACCTTGCCCGCCGGCCGCTCCAGCCAGCGACGGTAGTGGTCCATCGCGACCAGCGCGCGCACCGCCGACTCCGGAAAGATGTAGGCGGGCACGCTGGCTGCGTGCAGCAAGGCACGGCTCTCCTGCAATCCCTTCCGCCCCATGAGCACGGCGAGAGTCGGTTGCTCGCGGCCCGCCGCCGTGTCCGTGATCGCCCGGGCCACATCCTCCGCGTGCACACCCAGCGGTGGCACGAAGGACGCGATGACCGCATCCACCCCTGGGTCATCGAGTACGGTCTCCAGCACCGCCCGGTAGCTGTCCGCATCGGCGCTGGCGATCATGTCCACCGGGTTATGGACCGACGCCTCCTCGGGCAGCGACCTGCGCAAGCGCTCCCGGGTCTCCTCCGAGAAGCCCGCCACCTTGAGGTTCTGCGACTCCAGAGCGTCGGCGATGATGATGCCCGGTCCGCCGGCGTTGGTGACAACGGCCACCCGATCGCCTTTAGGGAGCGGCGCGTTACCGAAACCCATGCCCATATCGAACAGCTCCTCCACAGTGTCCACTCTGATCACACCGCACTGCGCGAACAGCGCATCGGTGGCCACGTCGAGTCCCGCCATGGCTCCGGTGTGGCTGCTGGCCGCTCGCGCACCGGCCCGGCTGCGCGCCGCCTTCACCGCGATCACCGGCTTGAGCTGCGTCAATCCCCGGGCGATACGCGTGAAATGGCGCGGGTTGCCGAAGCTCTCAAGGTACATGAGGATCACCGACGTGCTCTCGTCGTCACGCAGGTACTCGAGCACGTCGTTGCCCGAGATGTCGGCCTTGTTCCCCATGCTGATGAACTTGCTCACACCGATGCCGTATTCGCGCGCGTAGTCGAGGATGGTAACACCCATGGCGCCCGACTGGCTGAGGAACGCCACCGGTCCGCTCGGCGGTCTCGTGGGGGCAAACGTGGCATTCATCGAGACGCACGGATCGGTGTTGAGCACGCCCATGCAGTTCGGCCCGACCATCCGCATGCCGTACTTGCGCACCAGGGCGAGCAGCTCTTGCTCCCGCTCGATCCCCTCACCGCCCACCTCGCGGAACCCCGCCGAGATGATGACTAGCGCCGACACCCCGGCCTCACCGCACTCTCGCGCCACCTGCAGCACGTACTCCTTCGGTACCACGATCACCGCCAGATCCACAGGGCCCGGCAGGTCCACAACCGAGGGATAAGCCCGCAGCGAGTGTACGACCTCGGCGTGCGGGTTCACCGCGTAGACGGCACCCGCGTAACCGTCGCGCAGCAGGCTGTCGAGGATCGAGTAGCCGATCGTCTCCCGGCGCCGACTGGCGCCGATCACCGCGATGGAGCGTGGCTCGAATACCGCCTTCAGGCCGCCAGGTCTCGTTTCTTCCATGGCGTCAAAGATAGCCCTGGCACGTCCTACGTGGGAGCACGTTGGGAGTCTATTCCGCCGACACAGGCCGCCCCGCCAGTCGGCCTGCCCCCCGACGCAGCCGCAAGATGACCGCCGCGGCGTAGAGCGTCCCGCCCAGCGCCACGGTCCAAAGGAACAGCTCCAGCGCCAGCCCAAGCCGCCGATAGCCGGCCAGGGTGTACAGGTTCAAGATCAGGATCTGCAGCCCGGGGCCCAGGGCACTCACAGCGGTCAACAGGACACGGTCGTCGCGCAGCGTATCAGCTTCTTGCTCACGACCGCTCACCGTCAGCGGCCGCACCGCCCACGCATCGATTCGCTGAACCAGAACATCCTGCCAACCGTAGATCCGGTTGTACGCCCTGATGAGCAAGCGAAGCAGCGTCAGGGCGAGCGGTCGATCCTCGTAGTAGATCTCGTCGTACGTGGTGAGCTGCTCTTTGACCCGACTGGTGGTGTCGCCGCCCAGGCGGCTGCGATAGCGCACGTAGTAGTAGTTGTATACGGATCCCTGCAGCAGGCCCAGCACCAAAGCGGCGGCCGCGAGGATGATCGCATAGAGGAGCGCGCGCTCCCGGGCGACGGCGGTGGCGAGCGCCGCCGCGAGCGCCGCAGCGATGACGGCGTCGCCAATGGAGTCGAGGAAGCGCCCTATCCGCGACGGCCGACTCTGGACGCGCGCCAGGGAGCCGTCCACGGCGTCGAGGACGTTCTTGACCTGCAGCGCCACGGTACCGACCAGGGCGTACTGGAAGCCGCCGACGCCGTAGCAGAACGCGGCGATCAACCCGATGACGCCCCAGACCGCCGTGACGTCAGGGGCGCTCACCGACGTATCCCGGAATCGGCGCGCGATCCAGACCGCCAGGGGGCGCGCGTAATCGCTCAGGTCCACGAATTGCGCACCCTTCGGGAGTTTTCGGGCCGTAGCTCCTTCGCGCATCGCCGTCTAACTTAGGGACACCATGCGAAGTACACCAACTCCCTTGCGATCATGCTCATAGGCTATCTGACCCGCGCGGTGCACTTCTCCGCGTCGCACCGCTACTACCGACCGGAGTGGAGCGAGGAAGAAAACCGGCGACGTTTCGGCCCAGCCGCCTCGCCGGAAGGACATGGGCATAACTACCGCTGTGAGGTAACCGTATGCGGTCCCATCGACGAGCACGCCGGAGTGGTGATGGACCTTCCGGAGTTTGACCGGCTGCTGGCCGACGAAATCGTAGACCGCTTTCACAACCGCAACATCAACAGTGCCGTTCCCGAGTTCGGGCCGGGCCGCGACCTGCCCACCACCGAGAACCTGGCAGCCTACATACTCGAGAGGGTGCGCGCACGCTTGCCCTCGGGCGTCCGGGTCTACCGCGTACGCGTCCAAGAGGACCGCGACCTCTGGTCCGATGTGTACGGATCAGATCAGCCGGTCTAGCTGCCCTCTCGACCGAGGCGCGGCCCACACCCAGCTCAGCCGACCGGGAACGCGCGCTGCAGCTCGGCCAGCGCCTCGGGGAACCGACGCACCGTGAGCCGATAGCCTGGGACCTCCACCGCGAGACGGCTGAGACATTCGAAGTCCCGCGCTGGCTCCACGCCCGCGAAGCGTCCCAGCATGAGGCCCTCCAAGGTCCTCGAAGCCCGCAGGCGCTCCAGCCGGGTCCGACCGCCGTGCTCCAAGAAGACCAAGGCGCGAAGTCCGTGCGGCTGCGAGCGACGACGCGCCGCCACATCCGGGTGCACCCACAAATACGGTTCACAGAGCTGCGCGCCTTGCGGCAACTCGTCCCCCACGCCAAGGCGCAACAGCGCCTCACGGTGTACGCGGATGGATCGTGCGAACGGCTCGATCTGGCCGGCCGAGGGATCGATCAGCACAACCTCATCGCTGAGCGGCTGCAGACCGTGCAGGAGCAGACCGAAGGTAAGGATGGACTTGCCGCTCCCCGAGTCCCCGATCACCACCAGGCAGGCGCCGCCGTCGGACACCGCGGCGGCGTGCAGGTAGACATAACGAGACGCGTGTGCAAGAAGGGCATCCGTGAGTTCGGCCTCGCAGAGGGCCGCCGCCTCGCCTGCCTGGTCGGCATACCAGTCGCCGCTGGGCCCGGTCAGCTTGTAGCTGCCGTTCTCCCGCTCCAGGCAGATCAGGACCGCACCGGCCTCCCGGGGCTCCGGACCGCGCTTTCGGTAGGCTGGATAGAAGCGCCCTACGATCGGCAGCAACTCGGGCACAGCCACGTGAAGCGCGACGCAGCCGCAGCCGATGTAGTCGCGATAGTGCAGGGTCTGAGGCACCGTCACTGCCAGTGGCGACTACGTCCCCGGCGGTCGCTGTGGCGGGCGGTACTTGTCAGACGGTCTCTCCGGTCCCGCGGGTCGTTCAGGACTCGGTGCCTGCTGCGGGGCAGGGTGGGGCTTGTGTATCGAGGACTTGCCCTGCAGGATCCCGAGCGCCGGTGCCACGGAAAAGGTCGCTACGGCGGGCGCCGTGTACGCCGCACCTCGCGCCAGCTTCAGTAGAAACTCTCGACGAGTCGGATCACGCTCTTCGCTCACACCTCTCCTCCCAATTCGCTGAGGGCGGCCGCGGCCTCCGCCTGCCGCGGGGCAATCTCCGCCGCCTCGATCTCCTTCGCCACCACCCGGTAGGCCGCGCTCAGCGTGCGCACAGACTCCGGAAATCGCTCCCTGAGCGCCGCTGCGATCTCGGCCACGCTGCGCTGTCCGTCCATCAGGTCCAGTACGGCACGCCGGGCCCGGCCCCTCGGCGTAAGCACAGGTCGGTAGTCGAGCCGCGCCCGCTGCAGTCGCTCCAGCGAGAGCGGGATTCCCCGGAACGTGTTCATCTCCTGCGTTTCCCCGCCTGCGCTTACCCGCCAGGTCCACCAGGTGTCGGTACGCGAGGCGGCACCTCCGACAGTCGCGACCCTGGCCACGACCCGCTCACCGGGCCGCAGCTCCACAGGCCCTGGGAGAGGCATGAAAACCTGCCCCCAGCTACTCGCGCGCTCCGCCGGCCCGTTGGAGTACGCAACGCCATCGGCGAGGTCGAGGTCCAACCACAGCCCCAGACCCTGCAGCTCGCCTGCCTGGCCGAGCTCCCAGCTGACCTCCGCGGAGACGCCGAGCGGGGCGTCCTCCAGCGGATTGACGCGGGCAACCTCAAGCGGGGCGGCCAGCAGCACGTTCTCGGCCCAGCACGCGGGGTGCAGGTTGTTGAGCACCCTGTGAGTCAACCGCTCGATGTCGAGGCCGTAGGGGATGTCTTCACGCAACGGCACCAACGCGTCGTAGGTTTCGGGACACGTAACCGGTGCCAGCATCACGCTGATGGCCCGGGGTACCGCTCTGGCCTCGGGCTTGAGCCAGCGGCGTCGTATGTCCTCTAGAATCAACGCCGTCTCGGTCTGACATAGGTACGGCGCATAGTCCTCGAAGATCAGAAAGTCGGCGCGCTCCGGGGGCTGGAGGTTTCCCGCCCAGCCTTCCATGAAGGTGATGCGATCTGCGAGGCCGTTGTCCGTGGCTAACTGCCTGGCCACCTCGATGATCGGGTTCGCCTCCACCGCGTACACGCGTGCGCCCGCCCGGGCCGCGAACATGGCATAGGTCCCGATTCCGGTCCCCAGGTCGAGGACAACCTGGCCCGGAGATACGCTCCGCTCGATGGCACGGCGAAACGCCTCAACCCTTGGATTGTCCGCCAGAAGCCGGAGATACTCGACTGGGTTCATCTGATTGCTGCCGCGGCTGGAGTCACTTTCGCGGCCTACACTCGTCCAAGCTATCAGGCCAGTAGCCCACCCTCGTCGAACCGTGCCAGCGCAGCGCGGACATCCGTCAGCGCACGTTCCGGCTCCAGGCCATAGGCTTCCTGCAGCTGCACGGCGATCTCTTCAGGCGTTCTATCGCCCGTGCAGTGGCTCCAGACGATGGCGGCGGAGAGGTTGA
Organism: Gemmatimonadota bacterium; assembly: GCA_039586495.1. GTDB lineage: Bacteria > Gemmatimonadota > Gemmatimonadetes > Palauibacterales > KS3-K002. The sequence goes on from JBDHKG010000033.1 coordinate 20,671, forward strand.
GAATGTGGAGTTCGTTCGCGGCGGGGTCGAACACAACCCACTCGTCGTCCACCTGCCGAAACAAAACGTCCTCTCGGGTCCGGGGCTGGCCTGTAGGCTGCGTCGCCATATCCTTCAAGCTAGAGGAATTCGCAAACGTTTCAAGCTGGAGCCTGGTTCGGGCCAACGCTCCGGCCTGATCAGGTGTTAGACTAACGAGGCCGATGGCTGCCACAAGCGAAGGCGTCAAGCCGGTCCAGGACGAGCCGCAGCTCGTCGAGCGCGTGCGTCGGGGTGACCGCGATGCCTTCGCCGCCCTGGTCGATCGATACGCGGACCAGGCGTTCGCCGTGGCCTACGGGTTCCTCCGGCACGCTCAGGACGCAGAGGACCTCGTGCAGGACGCGCTCATTCGCGCGCTGGAGCGTATCGGTTCGCTCAGGCCGGGCAGCTCATTCGGGCCGTGGTTCTACCGACTGCTCGTCAACGCGGCCCTCAACCGGCGCGAGTACCTCGCCCGGCGCGGCACGGCGCAGCTGCCAGTCGGGGTGCCCGCCCGGGACGGCCCGGCCGTGGATGCGGAGCGAGCCGAGTTGCAGCAGCGACTCGCCCGGGCCCTCAGCGCGCTGCCGAGGGACTTGGAATCGGTGGTGATCCTCCACGACCTGGAGGGGTTCACCCATCCGGAGATCGCCGGGATACTCGGGATCCCGGAAGGGACATGCCGCTCGCACCTCTTCCGGGCGCGGCGCATGCTGCGGGATCTGCTGAAGGATTACCGCCACCAGTAGCAAGCGAGGCGGAACGATGTCCGACCGATACGACGAGGCTCCGATCCCCGAACTGGAGGCGCTCAAGCCCCCACTCCGATCCGACATCGAGCGGCGGCGGGCGCGGCAGCGCGTCCTCGCCTGTGCCGAGCCCCTGCTGGCGCGACGACGGCGCGCAGGCTCGTCCTGGGAGGTGCTCGCTGCCTGGGCCCGGCCAGGACTGGTCGCAGCCAGTGTCGTGCTTGCCATACTTGCCGCGGCCCTGAAGTTGGGCGGCGGCCCTGCGCGCCCGGTTCCCGAGCCCGTCTTGCTGGACGACGTGCTGGCGACAGGTGCGAACGGCTCGGTTCCGGCGCTGTTGGTGGCGATGAGCGAGCCAGACATCGACGCGGTGGTGGCGGCGGCCCTGATTGAGACGAATGGTAGCAGCGGCGCCCTGCCGCAAGAACAGTTGCAGGGGCGGTGATTCAACGATGAACGGGAAGTCAAAGGCGTGGGCGCTGGCCCTGCTCGTCGGCGTGCTCATCCTCGGCAGCGTGGTGGGCGCCGCGCTTGACCGCTTTCTGGTCCGCCGGCCCGCCACAGCAGCCATGCACGAGCGATGGCGAAGCGAGCGGGAGCGCGAGGGCAACCGTCGGGAGGGCTATCTCGACTGGCTGGCCGCTGAGCTGCAGCTGACGGACGAGCAGCAAGCCCAGCTGGAAGCAACCGTGGAGCGGCATCGCCAGGAGATGTCGGCGATCTGGCGGGAGATGCGCCCGCGCTTCGAGCAGCTGAGGGACCAGGCGAGGGCCGAGGTACGGGCGCTGCTCACTGAGGAGCAGCTCGCTGCCTACGAGCGGCTCCTGGAAAGGGAATCCCAGAGAAGGCGTCCTGCACACAGAAGGGAAATAGACGAGCCCTGACCCTTCGCACCGATGCCCTGCCGGGTCGTTAGGCCCCGTCGGCGCTCAAGGTCGTTGGGGACGCTGTACGGTTGCTACTCCATCAAGCGCAGCGGCATCACCAGACACAGGTAGCTCTCGTCACCGCCCACTGGCTCGAACGTGGCAGGTCGTTCCGGAGCGCTCAAGGCAATCTGCACCTCTTCGGTGCTGATGTAGCGCAAGATCTCAAGCAGATAATTGGCGTTGAAACCGATGTCCAACGGTGCCGCTGAGTACTCTACCCCCAGCTCGTCCTCCGCTTCGCCCAGATCCGGCGTCTGCACAGCTAGCCGTAAGGTCCCAGGCCCGAAGCTCAGGCGGACTCTATGCGTCTGGTCCGAGGCCACTATCGCGACTCTACGCACCGCTGCGGTGAGCGCTCCCCGATCAGCAATGCAGATCTTGTCGTTGTCCTCAGGGAGCACCTGCTCGTAGTTTGGATAGGGGCCCTCGATGAGCCGGGTATAGACCTCGACGCGTGCTGTCCGGAACCCCAGATGGCTCTCTGAGCGGGCAATCTCAAGTCGATCCTCGGCGTCAAACAGCCGTTCTACCTGCTGTAAGCCTTTCGGCGGCACGATCAGGTCCTCATCCTGCCCAGACGCGTCCCGCGTGACGTTCACGACCATCTTGGCCAGGCGGTGACCGTTCGTGGCAACCATCCGCATCTCAGCGCCGCGGATTTGCCACAGCACACCGTTCAGCACGGGGCGGGTTTCCTCGCTCGACACGGCGAAGCTCGTGTGTGCACTTAACTTCTGGAGTTCACCGCTCCGCAGGCTCCAGGCCTCGTCAAAGGGCACATCCGGAAAACTTGGATACTCATCAGCAGGCAGGCTGTGCAGCCGGAACTTTGAAGTGCCACAGACCAGGCTAACCCTACCCCCATCAGCCTGGAGCTGCACGGGCGCGTCAGGCAGCTCACGCGCGATGTCCGCCACTTTCTTCGCAGGCAAGGTGATCGCGCCTGCGCGCTCCACCTCCGCTGGCGTCTGCACGCTGACCGAGATGTCCAAGTCGGTACCTCGGACCCGCAGCCTATCCTCGAGCGTCTCCACCAAGATGTTCGAGAGCACAGGCAGCGTTGTGCGGGCGGGGATGGTCGCTGCTACCGCGGACAGTCCCCTCTGGAAGTTCTCGCGCGTGATCGTGACCTTCATGTCTCTTCACCTGTCAGGCTTAGAGTGTGAATCCCCGGGTAAGGAGCTTTTGAACTCTGCTATATAATATCAAACAGTAGTAGTAGCAGGGGTGTGGATTGGTGGGCAAGTGGGGGGGCAGGGCAGCGCAAGCGGCGGCTGCACGCCTGATTGTCGGGGCTTCTGGTTTGTGGAAAAGGTGCTCGGTAGGGTCTGGCGGGGGTGGTTGTGGGGTGGGTAATTGCCCGGGTGTCCTCATCGATGGCAGGAGTCTACACAGGCTATCCACGATGGCTTGAACACCCCCTAGGAGAATTGGCCGCGCAAGGCCTCGACCTTGCGGCGGAACTCCGGATCCCGCGCCAGCTGTTCCTCAACCTTCTGGATTGAGTGGATGACGGTCGAGTGATCCCGGCCCCCGAATCGCTCACCGATGCGGGTGTAGGGCAGGTCGAGCAGCGCCTTTTGCAGGTACATCGCGACCTGCCTCGGGTCTGTGACCCGCCGCTGGCGTTTCTTGGACTGCAGTTCCGTGACGGTGACGCCATAAGCGTGGGCCACCGCGCTCTCGATGTCGGCGGGGGATGCCTCGCGCAACGGGCCCAAGGCACCGCGCAGCACCTCTGTGGCGAGCTTGGCTGTAATATCCCGCCGGGTGAGCGAGCTGTACGCCAGCAGCTTGATGATCGCGCCCTCAAGCTCACGCACTGACGAGCGGCAGTGCTCGGCGATGTAGCTCAGAACCGCATCGCTAATTTCGAGGCCGTCCTGCCCTGCCTTGGACTGGAGTATGGCCATGCGGGTCTCGAAGTCCGGTGGCCGGATATCCGTGACGAGGCCCCACTGAAACCGGGAGATCAGCCGCTCTTGCAGACCAGGGATTTCCTTCGGCGCCCGGTCGCTAGTCAAGACGATTTGCCGCTGCGCGTCATGTAGGGCATTGAACGTGTGGAAGAACTCCTCCTGGGTCCCCTCCTTGCCGGCCAGGAAGTGGGCGTCATCAACGAGCAGTACGTCGATCCGCCGATAGCGACCGTGAAACTGCGTTGTCTGGCGCGCCTGGATTGCGGCGATCAGCTCGTTGGTGAACCGCTCCGTCGGTACGTAGGCCACCCGGCTCCCGGGGAACCTCTTGAGCACGGCGTTGCCGATAGCGTGCATCAGGTGCGTTTTGCCGAGCCCCACGCCACCGTAGATGAACAGTGGATTGTACGCATGCGCCGGCGCGGAGGCGACAGCCTGGCAGGCTGCTGCGGCAAGCTCGTTGCTGCTGCCAACCACGAAGTTCTCCAGCGTGTAACGCGCGTTCAGCTGCCCGACCACGGGCGTCGGCGGCGGAGTCGGTGGCTCAGGGGCTCCGCCGCCCGCATCGACCTCCTCAAATCCCACAACTGGCATTGGCTGGAAGAGCGGTGCACTCTCTGGAAGGTCCGTGCCCGCCTCAAAGCTGAGCCGGAAGCCCGGACCCAGGAGCTGCTGTGTGAGCGACAGCAGAAGCTCGCCGTACTTGCCCTCGATCCATTCCACCGCGAAGTCGCTGGGCGCGGCGATCACCAGCTCATCGGCTGACAGGGCAACGGCCTGCGTCCGGGCGAGCCAGGTTCGAAAGCTCTGCTCTGGAAGCTTGACTCTGGCGCCTTCGAGGATTTTCGACCAGGCTTCCTGGGCCGTCAGCTCCATCAACTCCGGACGCAGGCGGGATTGGGACGTTCGTTACACTTGAGTGTATTGTCGCGGCTGGTCGGTAGGCCGCGCGCCATCTTAGACGAGCGGCGTAGACAAGTCAAGTTAGCCGAGCGCCCGGAGCGGGAGTAGGAGGATGAACAGGATGGCAGGGAATAACAGCAGGCACCGCGGTGGGAGTGGCGCCTATGCGACTGCGTGACCTGCGGCTAGGCCCCGGCGTCATCGTTGCCGCGGCCTTCATCGGGCCTGGCACCGTCACTACAGCGACCGTGGCGGGCGCCAACTACGGGTATGCCCTGATCTGGGCACTTGCGTTCTCCGTGGTGGCAGCCCTCGTGCTTCAGGAGATGTCAGCGCGTCTCGGTGTGATCGGCGGCATGGGACTCGGCGAAGCGATGCGGCGCCGGTTCCACGGCCGGCTCGCGCGCTTGGCGTCCGCCGGGCTGGTGATTGGCGCCATTCTGGTCGGCAACGCGGCATACGAGACGGGCAACCTGCTGGGGGGCGCCCTCGGGCTGGAGGAGCTGGTTGGCGGCAGCGGCCGGCTGTGGAGCGCTGGCCTGGGGCTGCTCGCCTTCGCCCTGCTCTGGTCAGGCCGCTACAGGTGGGTGGAACGGGTCTTGGTGGGGATGGTCGCGGTCATGGGGATCGTTTTCCTGACGACGGCGGTTGCGCTGCGGCCGGATCTGAGCGGCCTGCTGGGCGGGCTGCTGCCCAGCAAGCTCGACGATCAGGCGGCCATGCTCACGGCGTTGGGCTTGGTCGGGACGACCGTGGTTCCTTACAACCTCTTCCTGCACGCCTCAGCCGTACAGGAGCGCTGGCAGGGGGAGGCACATCTCGAGGCTGCGCGCGCCGACACGGGCATCTCCGTGACGCTGGGCGGCGTCATCTCCATCGCCGTGCTGGTCACAGCGGCAGCGCTCCCGGCGACGCTGAGCGTGTCAAGCGCAGCTGACATGGCACAGGCGCTCGAGCCGCTGCTGGGCCGCTGGGCAGGGGCGTTCTTCGCCTGTGGGCTGCTGGCTGCGGGTTTGTCCTCGGCCATTACCGCGCCGCTGGCGGCGGCGTATGCCATGTGCGGCGTGCTCGGTTGGCAGGGCGGGCTCCAGGCGCCGCGCGCTCGGCTCGTATGGATCGTGGTTCTGGGGGCCGGCGTGCTGTTCTCGGTGCTCGCGGTGCGGCCGGTGCCCGCGATCATGTTCGCGCAGGCGGCGAACGGCCTGCTGTTGCCGATCGTCGCTGGGTTCCTGCTCTACCTGGCCAACGACCGGGGTCTGCTGGGGGTCCGGGCGAACGGTCGAGCCAGCAACGTCTTAGGCGTCGTGGCGGTGGTGGTGGCGGCGATTCTGGGTCTACGATCGTTGTTTGGGGCACTTTTTGGGTTGTGAGCCGCAGTGCGTTCGGCTTGATTGGGTGGGCGGGGGCGCATATATTCGGGCCGCTCTTTCTGAACCGTGAGAAGTCTTTGGCTGGCAACGTCATCGGGGGGCCGACCCCATGAAACCGACGTACCGTCCTCGGAATCGGAAGCGTCTGCGCAAGCACGGCTTCCGAGCGAGACGAAGAACCAAGACGGGCCGGCAGGTGCTGAGGCGGCGCCGCCGCAGGGGCCGGAAGCGGCTGGCGGTGACGGTCCCCAAGAAATAGGCCGCGCCCGGGGCCGCTATCGGTTCCCAAGAGGTGCGCGGATCCGACGAAGGTCGGAGATACGAGAGGCGGTGCGCCGGGGGAAGCGGAGGCGAACGAGTTGCCTCGAAGTGTTCGTCACCGATTCCCCCGCTTTGCGTCCACGCTTGGCGCTGGTAGTGCCGAGGCACGGGCGCAAGATTGTGGAGCGGAATCGGCTCAAGCGGAGGTTGAAGGAGGGCGCGCGGCTGGAGCTGTTGCCCCGCTGCCGTGACCGCGGAGCGGCTCTCGACATCGTGATCAGGGCGCGACCCCAGGCCTATGAGGCCCAGTCGCGCCAACTGTTGAATGAGATTGCCGGACTTGCGGAACAGCTATGCTCAGAAGGCTGATGGTTATGCTGATCCGCGGCTATCAAGTCGCCATATCACCGCTGCTGCCGGCGTCGTGCCGCCACACGCCGAGCTGCTCGCAGTACGCAGTTGAGGCATTGCAGCGGCACGGCGCCCTCAGGGGTAGCTGGCTGGCAGTGCGTCGTCTCTGCCGCTGTCATCCGTTCCGCCCAGGCGGCTACGACCCGGTGCCGTAGTATGGGTACGGAGAAGCGGCTCGTCCTGGCGGTCGTCTTGATGATGGCGGTCGTTTTCATCGTCAACATCCTCTTCCCACCGGCGCCACCGCCGGAACCCGCAGAGGAGGTGGAGACGGTTGCCGCGCCGGCTGAGGAGACCCCAACGCCCGGTGCCGAGGCGCTGGAGGCTCCTGCCCAGCAGCTACCGGCCGAGGAAGAGCTCGCCCTGCCGGCGTGGACGGGTCCTGCGGAACCGGAGACGGAGGATACCGTCTGGGTCACGAGCCCGCTCTACCGTCTGGGGTTCGCGCAGCGCGGCGCTCGTCTGGTCTCCGCCGAGATGCTGGAGTTCGAGTCGCTCGGCGCTGACACCAAGGGCGAGCCCGTACAACTGGTGCCGCCGCTGGCGGAGAACTTCTTCACCCACAAGTGGCTGGTCGGGGATGACACGCTGGATCTGCGGGGCGCAACCTTTGAGGCGCAGCCAGCGGAGCTGAGCCTCGGTACGACCAGCGCGCCGCAGGTCCTCACCTTCGTCTATCAGCATCCTCGAGTGCCATTCCGCCTGGAATTGCACTACACCTTCCATCCTGGCAGCTACGTGATCGAGCTGGAGGGCCAGCTGCTGGGCGTGCAGCCGATGGGATGGTGGACGCTGGGGCTGGGCCCAGGGCTGCTGAGCAACGAGTGGGATCCCGAGGGCGACTACAAGGCAAACCTCGCGTTCACTGCGAAGGGCCTGAATGGTGTAAAGTCGCAGAAGATCGGCGGGCTGCAACCCGATCAGCGGGCGAGCCTCGACGGCCCCTTCGACTGGGTGGCGGTGCGCACCAAGTACTTCGTTACTGCGGTCGTGCTGCCGCTCGATGCAGCGAGTGATCGCCGTTTCGGCGGTGTGCTCATCACGGGTCTTTCGCAGCCGTACCGCGCTGAGGGGGACGCGAGCTTCGCGGTGGGTCGCGATGGCAGCTTCGCCTACACCATCTACATGGGGCCCCAGGACCACGGCCGGCTCTCCGCCGTAGGACACAACCTCGATCAGGTGACCCCCTACGGCTACAGGTGGCTACAGCCGATCCTCAGGCCACTGGCCGCCGCCATCACGACGCTGCTTGTCTGGATGCACAACACGCTGAAGCTCGGTTACGGGTGGATCCTCATCCTCTTCGGCATCGGCATCCGCGTCGTGCTTTTCCCGCTGTACCAGAAGAGCCTGCGCTCGCAGATGGCGACGATGCGCGTCCAGCCGCTGATGAAAGAGATCCAGGACAAGTACAAGAGTGATCCCCAGCGGTTGCAGCAGGAGATGGTCAAGCTTTATCGCGAGCACAAGATCAACCCGCTGGGCGGCTGTCTCCCCATGCTGCTTCCCTTCCCTATCCTGATCGCGCTCTTCTTCGTGTTTCGGGATACGATCGAGTTCCGAGGCGTTCCGTTCCTCTGGCTGCCCGACCTCTCGCGACCGGACCCGTTGTACATCGTGCCGCTGCTGATGGGCGCCTCCATCTTCGTGCTCCAGTGGATCAGCCAGCGCACGATGCCGCAGAGCAACCCACAGATGAAGATGATGATGTGGGTGATGCCGGTGATGCTGGTCATACTGTTCCTCAACTTCGCGTCAGGGTTGAACCTGTACTACGCGACGATGAACCTGGCGTCGCTGCCGCAGCAGCTCTATCTGGCCAAGGAGCGGCGCGCGGCGGCCTCGCAGCCGACGCCCGCGAAGGCGAAGAGCTGAGGAACGCCGCCGCCCACCCGCAGGCGGCATTCAGGAAATGCAACAGGACACGATAGCGGCCATCTCCACCGCGCCGGGTCGGGCGGCAATCGCTGTGGTCCGCGCCTCCGGGCCTGGGGCGGTCCAGCTCATTGCGCGTACGCTCGACGGCTCGCTGCCGGAGCGGCGGCCGGCGCTACGCTGGTTGCGACACCCGGAGACCGGCGAGCAGGTGGACCGGGTCCTCGCCACGTACTACCGCGGGCCCAACAGTTACACCGGCGAGGATATGCTGGAGTTGAGCTGTCATGGCGGCCCGTTGGGGCCCCAGCTCGTCCTCGACGCGGTCCTCGCAGCCGGCGCCCGCCTGGCCGAGCCCGGTGAGTTCACGCGCCGGGCTTACTTGAACGGGAAGCTTGATCTGTTGCAGGCCGAGGCGATCCTCGACTTGGTGGACGGCCGTTCAGCAGCGCAGCACCGGGCTGCCCTGCACCATCTCGACCGTGGGCTGTCACGGCGCATCGAGGAGCTGCGCGAGGCGATCATCCGCTGCGAGGCGCTGCTCGTCTACGAGATCGACTTCCCCGGGGAGGACGAAGGTCCGGTACCGCCCGAGCAGATCGACGTGGCGGCCCGGGACGTCGCCGCCCGCATCGATCGATTGCTGGAGACGGCCGCGGAAGGCGAACTGCTCCGGGAAGGGGCGTTGACGGTGATCGCGGGGCGGCCCAACGCAGGCAAGTCGAGTCTGTTCAACGCGCTTTGCGGAGTGGAGCGGGTGATCGTGACCGAGGAGCCTGGCACCACCCGAGACGCCGTAGAGGCGCTCGTTTCCTTGGGTGGATATCCCTTCCGCCTCGTCGATACCGCGGGACTGCACGACGCGACCGGGAAGGTCGAGCGCCTGGGGATCGAGGTGGCGCGCCGCTATCTGGCCAGCGCTGACATCGTGCTCTTTTGCGCTGAGGCCGGGCGTCCCCTGTCCGACGAGGAGCTCCGTTTCCTCGGCGAGGTCCAGGCGGGTTCAGTCTTGCTGGTGCGCACCAAGAGCGATCTCGCTGCCGCAGGAGCAGCTGACACGGCCGAGGCGTTGGAGCTAGCGCAGGTGTGGGTGTCGACGCTGAGCGGCGCGGGACTCGCCGCGCTGCGCGATCTCCTGGTGAGCGCCGCCTTCTCAGGCAGCCTGGCTCTGGAGGCGGGGGCGCCGCTCATCACCCGGGAGCGCCACGCACGCGAGCTGCAACGGGGCGGGTCCGAGATGACTGCGTTTCTGGAGGCGCGCGCCTCAGGGCTGGCTCCCGAGGTCGTCGCCACCCACCTGCGTGCGGCCGCGCAGGCCCTGGAGGAGCTGCTCGGCGTCATCGCGCCCGAGGACGTGCTCGAGCGAGTATTCGCGGAGTTCTGCATCGGCAAATGAGCGTGTCTCGCGATTGCGCCGCTGCCAAGCGCGCGCTATTGCTGTACCCAAAGTTCCGTTTGGATCGTGCTCTTCCGGGAGGAACCATGCTCCGTATCCGTGCTCTACCGGTCCTGGCGCTCATCGCCTGTGCCTGCCGCGCGCCGGCGGACTATGACGTCGTCATACGCGGCGGAACCATCTACGACGGCAGTGGCAACGCACCCTTCTTTGCGGACCTCGCGATCGCGGGAGACACCATCGCGGCCATCGGCTCACTGGAGGGCGCTCGGGGCCGGATGGAGATGGACGCCGGCGGGCTGGCCGTCGCCCCGGGCTTCATCAACATGCTGAGTTGGGCCACGGAGTCGCTGATCGAGGATCGGCGGTCCCAGAGCGACATTCGGCAGGGCGTCACCTTGGAGGTGTTCGGTGAGGGGTCGTCAATGGGGCCGCTGAACAACCGCATGAAGCAAGAGGCGCTCGAGCAGCAGGGCGACATCAAGTACGAGATCGAATGGACGACACTAGGGGAGTACCTCGACTACCTCGTTGAGCGGGGGGTCAGCTCCAACGTGGCCTCGTTCGTGGGGGCGACGACCGTGCGGATCCATGTTCTCGGCTACGAGGACCGACCACCCACGCCGGAGGAGCTGGAGGAGATGCGGGAGCTCGTGCGTCAGGGGATGGAGGAGGGGGCGGTGGGGCTCGGCTCCTCGCTCATCTACACTCCCGCCTTCTACGCCGACATCGACGAGCTGATCGAGCTCGCCAAAGTCGCGGCCGAGTACGGCGGGATGTACATCTCGCACCTGCGCAGTGAGGGGAACCAGCTGCTGGAGGCGCTGGAGGAGTTCATCACGATCGCCCGTGAGGCAGCGATCCCCGCAGAGATCTACCATCTGAAGGCGGCAGGCCAGGCCAACTGGGCCAAGCTGGATGCCGTGATCAAACGGGTGGAGCGGGCGCGGGCCGAGGGGCTGCACATTACCGCGGACATGTACACGTACACGGCCGGCGCCACCGGCCTCAACGCCGCCATGCCGCCCTGGGTGCAGGAAGGTGGACACCGCGAGTGGGTGGAGCGGCTTAAGGACCCTGTGATCCGGGCGCGGGTCGTGGAAGAGATGAGGACCCCCACCGATCAGTGGGAGAATCTCTACCTGGCTGCGGGCACGCCGGAGAACGTGCTGCTCGTCGGCTTCAAGAGCGAGGCGCTGAAGCCGCTGACCGGAAAGACCCTCGCCGAGGTCGCGGCCATGCGGGGGACGTCGCCCGAGGAGACGGCGATCGATCTCGTCATTGAAGACGACAGCAGTGTGGGAACCGTGTATTTCATCATGTCGGAGGAGAACGTCAAGAAGAAGATCGCCCAGCCCTGGGTGAGCCTCTGTTCCGACGCGGAATCGCTGGCGCCTGAGGGCGTCTTCCTCCAGTCGAACCCGCACCCGCGGGCCTACGGCAGCTTCGCGCGGCTGGCGGGTAAGTACGTGCGAGAGGAGAAGGTCATAGCGCTCGAGGAGGCGGTACGCCGCCTCACCTCGCTGCCGGCGTCCAACCTGGGGATCGCGCGGCGTGGCTCCCTGAGCCCGGGTTACTTCGCCGACGTGGTCGTTTTCGATCCGTCGACGATCAGTGACCACGCTACCTTCAGCCAGCCGCACCAGTACGCCAGCGGCGTGCTGCACGTGTTCGTGAACGGCACCCAGGTGCTGAAGGACGGCGAGCACACCGGAGCGACGCCAGGTCGGGTGGTGCGCCGCGCTCGCCAGAGCTACTAGAGACACCGGGTGCCGAGCGGGGTCGCCATCTCACCGCTCTGGCGCGACAGCTCCGAGGTGTAGAGCGGCAGGGCCGCACAGGCACCGTGGCTCCAAGTCTGTTGTCTGGACAGAAGATGACACCACGGCCGACTACGGGATGCCATTCGCTCGCATTCGATCGATGGTGCCGTCACTGCTCCGGACAATGCTCGTAAGCCGTTGCCTGCCAGCAGGTTACGCGCGACGTCGATGTACGATACCGAGTCGGGTGATACGCCGACCCCGTGGCGCGTCGCCAGGAGTGTGAGGGCGAGCCCGGCCAGAAGAGGAAGTGTGAGGAGTGCGCCGGTTCTGTGTGGAGGGTCCTCGTTCCATGCCGAATCCGCGGGCCGGTTCGGCTTTGCCCCACACTCAGAAGCCGATCTGAAAGTCGCCGGGAAGCTCGTCGGGCGGCGGCAACTCCTCCAGGCGAACCACGTGCGCGCCAGGAGGGCCGGTCTTCAGCCGCTCTGACATCGCCTGCACCGCGTCGGGGGAGCCGGCGAAGGCGATCTCCACCGTCCCGTCGTAGCAGTTGCGAACGATCCCGCGCAGAGCGAGGCGGCGGCCTTCGCGGTGAGCCCAGAAGCGAAAGCCGACGCCCTGCACCATGCCGTGAACCTTGAACGCTTTGAAGATCTCTTGATCGGCGCACATGAGGGCGTATCACGAGTCAGGTCTGGTTTGGAAAACGCGTTGTGCTAATATGAGCGATCATCGGATCGAGAGCCAACATGTTCTGCGGGCGAGTCTCACGCTCGCGAGCACGCTGCGCTGAGATCGCAGCGATCGGATGGCCGGCAAGTACGACGTCATAGTGGTGGGTGGCGGCCACGCCGGGTGCGAGGCTGCGGCGGCCGCGGCGCACCTCGGTGCGCGAACGCTTCTCGTCAGCTCCTACCTGGCGCGGGTGGCGCAGCTGTCGTGTAACCCGGCGATCGGTGGCCTGGCGAAGGGGACGGTGGTGCGGGAGGTGGACGCGCTGGGCGGTCTGATGGGGCGGGCCACTGATCGAACGTCCATTCAGTTCCGTATGCTCAATCGCCGCAAGGGTCCCGCCGTCTGGGCGCCCCGAGCCCAGTGCGACCGCTGGCTCTACCCTCGGGCTCTGCGCAGCCTGCTGGAAGCAATCCCCGACCTGGATCTGTTCCAGACCACCGTGAAAAGCCTCCTCCTTGAGGGTGGTCGCGTCGCCGGCGTCGTTGGGGTGGACCGGTCGGTTTTCCATGGGCGCTACGTGGTGCTCACGGCTGGGACCTTCTTGCGCGGCGGTATTCACATCGGTGGCGGCATCCGCCAGGCGGCCGGCCGCGCCGGCGACCCTCCGACCATCGAACTCTCCGAGCAGCTCGAGGCGCTGGGTCTCGAGGTCACCCGCTTCAAGACCGGTACGCCACCTCGCGTGGACGGCCGTACGGTGGACTTCGCGAGGCTCGAGCGGCAGGACGGCGACGCGGACGATTTCCGCTTTTCGTTCTGGGAGCGGGTTGAGCGCCTGCCGCAGCTCCCCTGCTGGATCGCCTGTGCTGGCGAGGAGGTGAAAGAGATCATCCGCAGGAACCTGGAGCGCTCGGCGCTCTATGGCGGCGCGATCTCCGCCCGCGGGCCTCGCTACTGCCCGTCCATCGAGGACAAGGTCGTCAAGTTCCCGGACGTGCCGCGCCACCAGCTCTTTCTGGAACCGGAGGGGCTGGAGACAAGCGAGTTCTACGTCAACGGGTTCGCCACCTCGATGCCACCGGACGTACAGCGCGAGTTCCTGGCGGCGGTACCGGGCCTAGAGCGGGCGAGGATGACGCAGCCCGGTTATGCTATCGAGTACGACTACTTCCCTCCCCACCAGCTCCACCCGACGCTGGAGGTGAAGGCGCTGCCGGGCCTCTATTTCGCCGGCCAGGTCAACGGGACCACGGGCTATGAAGAGGCTGCGGCCCAGGGGATCGCCGCTGGAATCAATGCTGGGCTTGCCGCGCTTGATCGCGAGCCGTGGGTGCTCGACCGCGACGAAGCCTACATCGGCGTGCTCATCGATGACCTCGTCACCAAGGGCGTCGACGAGCCCTACCGCCTGTTCACGTCACGGGCGGAGTTCCGGCTGCTGCTCCGGCAGGACAATGCCTTGCGGCGGCTCGGGCCCCGGGCAGCGCAGCTGGGGCTCCTGAGCGATGCGCAACGGCGGATCCTGGAGACAAAGCTGAAGCGTGCGGAGGAGGCGGCCGCTTGGGCCTCGCGGACGTTAGTGCGGCCCGAGCTGGTCAACGGCTATCTGGAGGCCCAGGGTACCACGCCGATCGCTGAGCCGACGGGCCTGGCCAAGTTGGCGCGCCGGCCAGAGGTCAGCCTCTTGGATCTCCTGGGCCCGGGTGGCCCCTTTGCAAGCAACGGCGCTCCTGACCCGGATGAGCTCGCAGCGCTGGAGATGGAGATCAAGTATGCCGGCTACGTGGCAAAAGAACGGGCGCGGGCCGAGCGACTCCAGCGGCAGGCAGAGTTCAAGCTGCCGGCGGACCTTCCCTATCTGGAGTTGGCCAGCCTTTCCACCGAGGCGCGTCAGAAGCTGGAGCGTATCCGCCCTCGGACGCTAGCGCAGGCGGCACGGATTCCGGGGGTCTCTCCCAGCGACCTCCAGAACCTGATGATGGAGGTGCGCAAGCGTCATTAAGCGGATTGCCCAAGCTGAAGGGCGGCCCACTCGCGCTTGACCGGCTCGCCTTGTTCAGCCCCGCTGCGCAGGGTTGCGGAGGCAGGCCGCCGGACCTTGGCCGTCTGCGGCAGGTTCCCTGCGCACGTTTCACGTGAAACAAGATTCTCGCCCAGAACCCCAAGATGTTGGGGCCCGACAATCGACCGGTCATATATATAGTACACATATATAGTACACACCGCTCTTCTGCGCCTGCCGTGTGGGTGCCGACGCAAACGCCGGAGCGGGCGAGCTGAGCCTAGGTGCGTGGGGCTGAAGGGCTGTGCCCAGGCGACGGCCTGGCCCTCGCCGTTCTCCCCTGCGCTTGCCGGACTGTCGTGCTCGGCCGACCTCGCCTCGGGATGTTTCACGTGAAACATAGGCCCTTTCATCAGTTGTGTCGCCTGGGTATAATGGTTTTGCGAACCTGAGCCCACCCCGCCCCGCTCCCGTTCGGGCCCGGTGTTCTAATGTCGAGAGTCATCACCATCGCCAATCAGAAGGGCGGCGTCGGGAAGACCACCACCGCTATCAACCTCGGTGCCTGCCTCGCGGTCGCCGAACGTTCGACGTTGGTCGTCGATGCCGATCCGCAGGCTAACGCCACCAGCGGCTTCGGCGTGGATCGCGACCAGCTCGCGCGATCGATCTACGACGTGCTGCTGGAAGGGACGCCGGCGGAAGAGGTTGTGCTGCATGGCGTGCACTTCCCACTGCTCGACCTCCTACCCTCGCACCGCGACCTGCTGGGCGCGGAGGTGGCCATGGCTGGGCGCCGGGGTCGGGAGACGCTGCTCCGTGACGCCTTGGCGCCGCTCCGGGGGCGCTACGAGTACATGATCGTCGACTCGCCGCCCTCGCTTGGCCTGCTGACGATCAACACGCTGGCGGCGGCCGATACGGTGCTGATCCCAATTCAGTGCGAGTACTACGCCCTCGAGGGGCTCACGCAGCTGCTGAACACGGTGCGGCTGGTACAGCGCAGCCTGAATCCGAGGTTGCAGATTGAGGGCGTTCTTTTGACAATGTATAGCGACCGGCTCAACCTTTCCCGGCAGGTGGCGGAAGAGGCTCGCGAGTATTTTGGGCCGAAGGTGTTCCGGACCTCTATCCCGCGCAACATCCGGCTGGCGGAAGCGCCGAGCTTCGGCAAGCCCATCGTTCTCTACGACGTTCTCTCGTCCGGCGCAGCGAGCTATCTTGCGCTGGCACAGGAACTTATGAGCAGGAACGGCAGTGGCCAGAAAGCAACAGAAGCGACTCGGTAAGGGGCTGGGCGCACTCCTTGGAGACTACGTGCAGGAGGAGGGCGCAGAGGCCCGCGAGTTCGAGCAGCTCCCGGTAGCCGAGCTGCGCCCGAATCCGTTTCAGCCAAGGCAGGGCCTTCCCGACCAGTCCTTTGACGATCTCGTCGCGTCGATTCGCGAGAACGGGCTCCTGCAGCCGTTAGTGGCAAGGCCGGCGGCTCACGGGGGCTGGGAGATCGTGGTGGGGGAACGGCGCTGGCGAGCGGTCCAGGTTCTGAACTGGTCCCACGTTCCGGCGTTAGTGCGGGACGTGGACGATCGGACCACGCTCGTGATGGCCCTCATCGAGAACCTGCAGCGCGAGGATCTCAGCCCGCTTGATGAGGCCCATGCCTATCGGCGGCTGATCGACGAGTTCGACCTCACCCAAGGTCAGGTGGCTGAGCGAGTGGGCCGCGACCGCTCGACCGTGGCCAATACCATCCGTTTGCTCGGGCTGCCCGGGCGCGTTCGCGAATTACTGGCCGCGGGCAAGATCTCGGCGGGGCACGCTCGCGCACTGCTCGGCCTGGAGGATGAGACGCGGGTGATCCAGCTGGCGCAGGCAGCGGCAGAGCAGGGGCTTTCCGTTCGCGAGGTCGAGCGCCGGGTGCGGCAGGGCCGGACCGACGGGACGGACGCTCCGCTGCCTACGCCGAGCGTGCCGAGCAGGCGTTGGCTCGCGCACTGGGCACGGCGGTGCATGTCAAGCTGGATGGGGCGAACCGCGGTCGGATCGAAATCCCATTTCGGGACGCCGAGGACTTCGAGCGCATCGTGGAGATCATCGTCGGTGTTGGCGGTATCGTCTGAGGCACGAAGATGAAAGACAGCGAAGGCGGCTACACCATAGTCCTCGTTCCCAGCGATACGCAGCGTACCCGCAGCCTGCGGCTGTCCCCGAGGGGGCTGCGGATCGCGGCTGCGCTGGCCACGGGCGGCGGTCTGGCGCTTACAGTGCTGCTGGGCAGCTGGTGGTACTTCGCCGCACAGACCGTGCGCATCCCCGAGCTCAAGCGGCAGATCGCGCAACTGGAGGCCGACAACGCCAAGGTCGAGCAGCTAGCCGAGAACATGGGCCGCCTGCAGGCAGAGTACGCGAAGATCCGGAGCATGTTGGGGGCCGACGTCCTCGCGTCCGGCGTGACTCCGGAGATCCTGCCTGCGGACGAGCCGGCGATGTTTGATGAGGGCTCGGCGCGGACGGGGCTCTCCCCGGAGATCCCCACCAGCTGGCCGTTGGCGACCGCCGGCTTCGTGACCCAGGTGCTGGAGCAGGCGCAGGTGGGAACTCATCCGGGCATCGACATCGCGGTAGCCCAGCACTCGTATGTCCGCGCCGCCGGCGCCGGCGTCGTCAGCGAGGCCGGCTTTGACTCGATCTACGGCTTCTACGTACTGCTTGAGCACGGCAACACCGGTTACAGCACCATGTACGGGCACGCCTCGCGCCTCTTCGTTGCCCCGGGCGACGCGATTCGTCAGAATCAGGTCATCGCCCTGTCGGGCAACACCGGACGCTCGACCGCCCCGCACCTGCACTTCGAGATCCTGCAGGACGGCGTGCCCATCGACCCGTTCACCCTGGTTCAGCAGAGGACCGGTACCTGACATTCGAGAACATGCTTGGACGCGGCAAGAAAACGCCTGAGGAGAAGCGAACACCTATGACGAAACCCGAGCGTGACACCGCAGAGGGCGCCATCTCGCTCATCGCACCCGGTATGAAGATCGTCGGTGACTGTGAGACCGACGGAACGATTCGCATCGAGGGCCGTATCGAGGGAACGATCCGCGCGGGCAAGTCGGTGGTCGTCGGACGCAGTGGGGAAGTGATCGGCGACATCTTCACCCAGGACGCGGTCATCAGCGGCCGCGTGTCCGGTAATATCGCCGCCGAGAGCCGGCTGGAGTTGCAGTCCACCTGTGACATCCAGGGAGAGCTGCGGAGCCGCCGCGTTCAGTTGGACGAGGGCGCCCGCTTCAACGGACAGGTTCATATGGAGGAGGCCGGCGGCTCGCGGGTCATCAAGCCAGTGTTGAAACCCACTGAGGCAAGCGCGGCAGCGAGCAAGTCGGAGAGCCCACCGGCAGTTGGCTAGACTGCGGGCGGAGCGTTGCCGCGCCTCTTGCAATTCACGGGCGGCTGGCGGGTTGTGGCCGCCCGAGCCATTTCTAGGCCACCCGTGAGTTTTCCACGGCGTTTTCCGGTTTCCACACACCGCTGTGGAAAGAGGAAACTTTCCGCTGCGTCCGGACTATCAACTAGTCCGCTTGTCCGATTCGCCGGACGCGGAAGGGCACGGCAGCCGAGGGAAGGGAGCTAGCGGGCGATGCAGAAACGGAGAAAGGGCGTCCACAGCAGACGCAAGCGGAGTTCGGGCCGGGGCCAGGTGAAACGGCTGCCGCGCGGCCGCTTCACGGAAGACGAGCGCCTGTTCAGCCGACAGATCACGGCGCCCGAGCTGGCCGAGGTTCACGAGCCACCGGTAGGAGAGAGACTCGCCGAACCGCTTCCAGAGACGCTCCAGGACCCCTGGCGGGTCTTCCGGATCATGGGCGAGTTCGTGGACGGGTTTGACGCGCTGGCGCGCGTTGACAAGGCGGTGGCGATCTTTGGCTCGGCCCGAACGCAGACCACCGATCCCGACTATCGTGCGGCCACCGAGACTTGCCGATTACTGGCCGAGGCAGGCTTCGCCATCATGACCGGTGCCGGGCCCGGCATTATGGAAGCGGCCAACAAGGGTGCCCGGCTGGGCGGTGGACTCTCCATCGGACTGAACATCGAGCTCCCGCTCGAGCAGGCCGTCAACCGGAACGTGGAGCTGAGCCTCACCTTCCGCTACTTCTTCGTGCGCAAGACGATGTTCGTTAGGTACTCTGAAGGGTTCGTCATCTTTCCCGGCGGTTACGGCACGATGGACGAGCTGTTCGAGGCACTCACTCTCATCCAGACCGGCAAGGTCCACAACTTCCCGCTGGTGATCTACAACACTCGCTACTATGCGCCGCTGATCCGTTGGCTGCGCAGCAGGGGGCTTGGGGAAGGGAAGCTTTCCGCCAGTGACCTTGATATCATCAGTATGGCCAACAGTCCCGATGAAGCCGCTCGGATCATCGTGGACGCGTATGAGGCGCGCAACGGGCGGCCGGGAGTAGCAGAGGTGGCATCGGCGCGGGGGCGCTAAACGTAACCCATCATACACTCTTTAGCAGAAGGCTCCGCCCGTGCGCCTCCGCTTGCCCGACTGAGGACCAGGTTGGTAGCTTGCCTCCGCGGTTCATTCACTCACAACCTCGACTGCCATGGGCAATCAGCCGGAGCGCGGCGGCAGCTCGTACCTGAGCGGACCGCCGATCGATCCCCCGTCCATCGACGGGTCGGAACGTGTTGCCGATCTCATCGACCGGGCGTTCCTCGCCTACAACGCAGGCAGGCTGCGGGAGGCGTGTCGCCTATTCGTGGAGAAGGTGTTGGAGGCGGACGTCACCGTCGGACTCAGCCTGAGCGGTGCGCTCACTCCTGCCGGGCTCGGTATGTCGGCGCTGATACCGCTGGTTGAGGCGGGGTTTGTCGACTGGATCGTCTCGACCGGGGCGATCCTCTACCACGACACGCACTTCGGCCTCGGCCTGGAGCTGCGGCGTGGCCGCCCCAACGTGAGCGATGTGGAGCTTCGCGAGGAAGGCGTGGTGCGCATCTACGACATCTTCTTCGACTACGAGGTGCTGCTGTCTACGGACGCGTTCTTCCGCGGGATCATGGAGGGCCAAGAGTTTCAGCGGACGATGGGGACCGCGGAGCTCCACCATCTCTGCGGTCGCTACGTGCGCGAGCGGGAGCAGGCGCTAGGGCTCGCCCGCAAGTCGTTGCTCGCGGCTTGCTACGAGGCGGGCGTGCCGGTCTATACGCCATCGCCGGGCGATTCGAGTATCGGCATGAACGTAGCAGAGCGGGCGCTCGCAGGCGGGCGACTCCACATCGATTCATCGATCGATGTGAACGAGACGGCGGCTATCGTGCTGGGCGCGAAGCGTGCGGGCGGAAAGAGCGCCGTGGTGATCATGGGCGGCGGTAGCCCCAAGAACTTCGTACTGCAGACGGAACCACAGATACAGGAAGTGCTGCGGTTGGAAGAGGCAGGGCACGATTACTTCATCCAGATCACGGATGCGCGTCCCGATACGGGTGGGCTCTCTGGCGCCACCCCAGCGGAGGCGGTGAGCTGGGGTAAGGTGGACCCGGACGCGCTGCCGGATACGGTGGCCTGCTACCTCGACGTGAGCGTCGGGCTGCCGCTGTTCACGGCGTACGCGCTGGCGCGATGCAAGCCGCGAACCCCTAAACGGCTCTATGACCGTCGTAGTGAGTTGTTGGAGCTCCTCGAGCGCGAGTACCGGGAGGCCCGTGACTGACAGATCGGTGTGCTTAGCCGCCGATGCCGGGCCAGCGGTCGACCGGGTCGCTTGAGCGGACGATGTGCATGCCGGTGTCAGCGAAACGCTGGAAGGCCTCGTCCGCCTGCACAGTGAAATCGACGACGCCGGGCACGACTACGGGCGAAGTGCAGTCCTCGAGCAGGTACACCTTCCTGACCAGCTCCGGATCCTGAGCGCGCAGCTCGGTGAGCAAGTCGTGGATGGTCCAGGCCACGCAATGGCTCTTGGCCTGGCCGGCGATGATCACCGCGTCGAACCCGAGGAGCTTTTCGATCAGCGGCGCGTTCCTCTCGGTGATCGCCTCCCCGTTTGGCCCGTCCATCACCTCGGGATGCAGGACCGAGTAGTGCTCGGTCAGTGGGTTGTTTCCCTTGATCTCGAAGCGGGGCTGACTGCTGCGCGCCAGGCAATGGAAGAACAGAGCTTCCTCGACGGCGGAGACCAGGGCATGGCCGATGCCGCCCAGCATCGCATGATAGGACCAGATAAGAAGGGGGTACTTTCCGCCCTCTGTTAGCGTTCGCACATAGTGCAGCGCGTGGCGCTTTAGGTAGTCGTAGTCCCCGCCGGCCACACTCATCGCGACCGCCGGGTTCACTTTCCAGACGCCCTTCTCTACATCCTCCGCTGAGATGATGGTCTGGCCGCCTATCGGGTGCTGGCCGTCAGCGTTCACCCAGAACACGGGGTGGAAGATCTGTATGGCGGCGTGCGTGTCCAGGGTAGGAGCGATTTGGGTGATCACGCCCAGATTGCGGTAGATGAACTCGCACAGCCGAACGTTATCCTCGACAGCACCACGGCCGGAGCCACCGGCCACGAAGAGCTCGAACCCCGGGATGCAGAAGGTGTTCTGGCAGTCCACCAGCACCAGGCACACGGTGAACTCGTCTTCCGCAGCCGGGCGAAGGCAGTGCTCCTGAGCCCAGGCGGCCGCTTCTGCGGCGCGTTGTGCGTACGGTACCTGCCACACCTCACCAACACGCGCCGGATCGAAGTGCGGCGGGATGGGCAGCTGCTTAGCCCTCACGGTGGCCCTCCTTCTTGAGGCCAGGTTGCCAAAGCCGGGATGCAACCAAGGGCTGTCACGGTGCATCCAAACTAGTGGGACGATAGGGAAAGTGAAAACCTGAAGCGTCCCCGGCGAAGCGGCGAGCAGACAGCGATGCGCTTCGCTAGCCTCGTGGAGCAGCTGTGGAGGTATAGATCGACAAGGGCACGCTAGACTATCACTTCACGTCGTGAGACACGGAACAGGGCGCCCAGGCGGTTGCCCTTTCTCGTCAATCGTGCCTTGTAGTCGGTCGGCTGCCAGCGCCTGCCGCAATCTTGCTGCCCCCACCACCGGCTCTGAGACCGCTGCAATTGCGCCATCTTGGGATAACCCTCACGGCTGGATGATTCGCGCCCTTCGAGCCCTTGCCCGGGTGGGCTTAGCTCGTATCGTGGTGATCGGTTCGCATCGCAGCATGTTCGGCCGACCGAGGTAGGGTGATGCTCAGTCTACGTGCGTCGCGATTCGCCGGGACCAAGGAACGTTCTGTAGCGGTCGTTACGATAGTGTCGTTCTCCCTGGCGGCGGCGATCCTACTGCGTTTCGAGGCGATGTCGGCCAAGTACATGATCACCCGCGACGAGGCCATCTCGTATCTCTCAGCAACCTGTCATCAGAGGGCCTATCAGCAGAAGGCAGGGGAGTTCACGGCACAACCCGTCCCGGCCGCCGAATGGAAAGCCCTGTTTCAGCGTGTCGAGTACCCCTTCTGCTTTCGACGCATCAGTGCCGACCTTCGTCAGACTGACATTCACCCGCCCCTGTACTTTTGGATGCTGCATGTCTGGTCGCTCCTCTATGGTGTAGAGCTGTGGACAGGCCCCTACCTCAACATGTTGATCGCGGTGCTGGCAACGCTCTCCCTCTTCGGCCTGGCGGCCTACAGCCTGCGCAGCGAATGGGAGGCCGCGTTAGTCACGTTCACCTACGCCCTGAGCCCGGCCGTGGTCTTCGTCTCCATGGAGGCACGGCAGTACGACCTTCTGGGTTTCTGGAGCGTCTTGGTCGTGTGGCAGCTCCTGCGGCACACCGATCCGGCGAGGCGGCCGCGAGTGGGGGAAAGCGTCCTGCTGGCCGCGCTGACGCTGGCCGGCGCGCTGACGCATTATCATTTCGCGCTACTCTTGGCGGCCTGCATTGTATACGCCGTGTTCAGGCTGTACGCCCGTGACAGACGCCGACTGGCGGCCACGCTCGTCGCCCTGACGAGCGGTTATCTGTTGTCTTGGGCGATCCACCCGGCATTCGGTGCTTTTGGGCGTGCCGCCGAGCAGAACCAGGGCTTCGACCTCGGAGTTCTGCCAGCTCGATGGGGCGCCGTCGTATGGAGCTTTCGTTCCTTCACGTACGTCGGGATCCTGGTGCTAGTCCTGCTGATTCTGGCCCTGGCCCTGTATCTGACACGGCGCGACGTGTTGGTCAGGCGGTTGCGCGCGGTGGATCGCTCTGGCACGTACGCTCTCTTCTTTTTCGTCTGGACGGCGGGCGCGATTGTATTCCTCTACCTTGCGTTTCTGAGCCCGGCTCATGCCATGTCACCGAAGTATCTCGCCGTGGCGTGGCCTTTCCTGGCGTTCGTTCCCGTTTTCATCGCTCGCCTCATCCCACCGCGCGCGCTGATAACGTTGTGCCTGTACGTGGCTCCGCTGGTACTCGCCAGCGGCTTCAGAGCGCACACCCGCCAGGTCAGACAGGACGCTCCACCTACTGCTGTTCCGAGCGTGGACGCCCTCGTGCTGGACAACACAGCGCGAGCCGTACTTCCGCGGCTGCTCTGGCACGTGCCGAATGAACAGCCGGTGATCGCAGGGATGCAGGACTGGCTGCTGGACCACTCCGACGAGTGGGTCACCCACCTGGGCGATAACAGCCTCTTCGTCAGTGTGCGGAGTTCTGGGAACACGGAGGCGAAGCGCACGGAGCTGCTCACAACGATCTCTCGAGCAGGATACCGCATCTACAGGGTCAACGGAGGCGTATTGGCCTTGGGGCCGGTGTTCAGATTGGAGCGACCGCAGGAGTGACAACCGGTTGGTGCGGGGAGGGCAGGGGCCGGGCGATTCCTCCCGACGGCACTCCGTCAGAGGTTCGTGCGCTTGAAGACGAATTCAGGGAGGAGCCTGATCACCCACATGATGTAGCGCCAGAACCAGGGCACGTAGATCACATCCTTCTGCTTCTTCACAGCCTTCACGATCGCCTTGCCGACCACCTCGGGATCGGCAGCCAGCCGCGCTGGCACCTCACCGAAGGTCATTCGCGTGTCGATGAACCCTGGCTTGACGGTCAGGACCTGGACGCCGCGACTATGCAGCCTGTTGCGCAGGCCCTGAAGGAAGAGGGAAAGGCCGCCCTTCGCCGATCCGTAGATGTAGTTGCTCGCCCGGCCTCGATCGCCTGCCACGGAGGAGACTCCGACGATGAACCCACGTCCCGCCTGCTCAAAGTGGTTGGCCAGGTGAGTGAGGACACTCGACGCTCCCACGTAGTTGATGCGGATGATCTCCTCGGCATGAGAGAAGTCGCTGCGCGCGCGCTCCGAGTCGCCTAGGAGGCCGAACACGACGATGACGCCTGCGAGCGCGTGACCGCAGTTGGCCAGAACGCGTGCAACGAAATCCTGATGGGATTCGGTGTCAGATGCGTCGAACGTCTCGGTTCTCACATCCGCAGCCCGACGGATGCGAATGTCGGCGGCCACGCGCTCTAACTCGTCCGGGGCGCGACCGGCCAGAAGGAGGTCGTAGCCCGCGTTTGCGAATGACAGCGCGATCGCGCGGGCGATCTGCGAAGTGGCGCCGAGTATGAGCACGGTGCCCGCCGACGGCGGTCTCTGCGTCCCTCTGTCCGAGCTGGAGCGGAGCTTCGCTTGGCCGCTCATGGCAGGAGCTCCAGACGTCGTGCCAGATCGGAGCTGAGCCGATTTGCCGGGTCGAATCGGCTCTTGATCTCCAGCCACTTCTCGAGATGCGGATACATCGCGCGGACCGCTTCCGGCGAGGTTCGCGCATCCTTCGCCAGATAGACCCGACCGCCGAGGTCGATGACGATGTCGTCGAGTCGGCTCAGCAAGTCCAACACACCGGACCCACGGCGCGGAACATCGGCGGCTAGCGTGTAACCTGGCATCGGAAACGACAGAGGCAGCTCGGGGTTCCCAGATCCAAACCTCTTCAGGACAGCCAGGAACACCCCGGGACCCGACTTCCGCAACAGCTCCAGCATCTTGACGAGACCGTCACGGCCATCGTCGTAGGGTAGTACGGCCTGGTACTGGAAGAATCCGTTCCGGCCGTAGAGTCTGTTCCAGTCTCGGATGCCATCTAGAGGGAAGAAGAACGACTCGTAACCGCTCAGCACGCCCCGCGCTTGGCGAGGGTGCTTTCTGTAGTACAAGCCGTTAAATGCCCGGATCGAGCCTCTGTTCAAAAGAAACGACGGCGCTGTGCTCGGGACAGAGATCCCCCTGCGCTTCTCTGGCCTCAGCACGGCGGCTTCGGATCCCGTCGCCGGGTTCCCGCGCATGAGCACAGAGCGGCCCAGCCCGCGCGTGCCGCCTCCGACGCAATCGATCCAAGCCACGGAGTACTTGTACCGTTCGTCAGACTCGTGGAACAACTCCAGCGCTCGATCCAGATCCTTGGCACGATCGTAGTCCGCTACTACGCGCGGGTCCTCGATCGGAATCAGGCGCAGTCGCAGCTGAGTGATGATGCCGGTTAGTCCCATGCCGCCCACGGTGGCTTGGAACAACTCGACGTTCTCGTCACGACTGCAGTGCACCAGCCCGCCGTCGGCCGTCAGAAGCGAGAAGTCTATCACATGCCGCCCGAACGACCCGTCCTTGTGATGGTTCTTTCCGTGTATGTCACACGCCAGCGCGCCCCCGAGCGTCACGAACTTTGTGCCCGGGATGACGGGTGGAAGGAAGCCGCGCGGGATGAAATGCTCGAGTATCTCTCCGATCGTCACTCCCGCCTCGCACTCCAAAGCCCCCGTTGACGGGTCGAAATCAAGAAAGCGGTTCAGCCGTTCTGTCAGTACGGTGCAGCCTGAGCTGTTGAAGGAGGCGTCCCCGTAACTGCGCCCCAGTCCGCGGGCGATGGCCGATCCGGAGCTGTGAAGCGGCACCTTGAGCTCGCCC
Source organism: Gemmatimonadota bacterium (assembly GCA_039586495.1). Lineage (GTDB taxonomy): Bacteria > Gemmatimonadota > Gemmatimonadetes > Palauibacterales > KS3-K002. Next base: position 45,896 of record JBDHKG010000033.1, read on the forward strand.
AATCGTTCCGGGCGATGCACTTCGCTGATGCCGACGGGATAGCGACCCCAGCCCGAGAGTGGAGTACGCACCGAGCGCCTCTTAGGTGGCGAGCCAGATGGTGAAGAGGAACACGGACATGACGAGGTAGGTGATGCGATCCCGCAGCGCGAACGCTACCGGGTCCTCGCGGAGCATTCCGCGTCCTGCAAGGATCCAGACACGACCGATCCAATAGAGGAACAGTGGTAGCCCCAACCAGAGCCAGTCCGGGCTACTGTAGAGCCTGCGCACGTCGTCACCGCTGACGTACAGGCAGTACACGAGCGCGCTCGCGGCGGCAGCGGCGGCCCCGAGGGCGGTCAGCACGGGGACGTCTTCGACCCGGTAGTCGCGGCCGGTGGCTCTCTCGCGGTTCCTGGCTCTCACCGCATCCAGCTCGACGACTCTCTTCACCAGAGCCAGCGAGAAGAAGAAGAAGATGGAGAAGACGAGGAACCAGCGAGACAGCGGGACGTCGACCAGGGTCGCCCCTGCGATGATGCGCATCGTGTAGAGCGTCGCCAGTGTGATGACGTCGAGAACGAGCTGCGGCTTCAGAAGCCAAGAGTATGCGATGGCAAGGGCGAAGTAGAGACCGAGGAGACCAGTGAACGTCGGTGAAAGAGTCCAGGCCAGTGCCGCGCTCGAGAGCAACAGCGCGAACGTCATAAGCAGTGCCGAGGGGATCGACAGGTCGCCAGCTGCGAGCGGCCTGTTGCGCTTCACCGGGTGCGCGCGATCTCCACGCAGATCGGCGATGTCGTTCAGCAGATATCCGGCCGAGGCCAGCGCCGAGAAGGCGGCGAAGCCTGCGACGAGCCGAAGCCCGAGCGGCAGGGTGGGTTGGAGGTGCGCCGCCACAGCGGGCAAGAACATCAGGGTGTTCTTTGCCCATTGATGCGGTCGCAGCGCCCGGACGGCCGACTGCCAGCGGCGACGGTCCTGAGCCATCACGACTAAGTCCGACCGGGCCCGCCTGGCGCGCCACAGCGTTGCGTACCCCGGGTTGAGGGATATCGCGCACCTGGCTGCTCGCCAGAGGGGGAGATCGGCCCTGCTGTTGCCAACATAGTCGAACTCCGGGAACTCCTCCTGAATCTTGGCCAATTTTGCCCGTCCGGAAAGATTCCTGCCACCATGGCTTCCCCACACCAAATCGGCACCCAGGGACGTTCCGAGTTCACTGAGCTGATCCTCATTCGCTCCGGATGCGAGGACGATCGTGCGCCCCTCGGCGCGCGCCTGTTCGATGAGTTCGACGACCCGAGGATTCAGCGGCACATCCACTGCGCGGACACCGCTCGCGCGCGCCACAAACGCTTTCACGGCCGCTCGGCCCCGAAGCAGGTTCCCGACGACCCCCAAGAGAGCCGTCGGTCCACGTGTGAGCAGGCAAGCCAAGCCTTCCCAGAGCAGATCGGACTTCAGAAGAGTTCCGTCGAGGTCAACGACCAGGGGGACCGCATCGTCGTTGGTTGCCTCCCGTCGATGTGCGAGATCTCGATCCGGCACCGTAGTCACTGAGTCCTCTATCTCGAGTAGGACCCGCCACCAGGGGCAGCGGGCGGCGGGGTGTGGGGAGGGCAGGTAGTCGAACTGCCGGTTAAACCACGCTCGCACCACAAGATGGAAGGTAAGCCAGAGCCGGTCAACGCCATCGGCCTTATGGCGCAGCCCAACTCGTCCGCATGACGCTGTGACCCGACGACTAATCGGGCCTACGCAGGAACAGGAGTATCGATGTGCCTGCGCGGTCGAAGGGCTGCTGGGTGTGGATCCACAAGGGTCCGCTTCTCCTCAACCAGATGAAGTTCTGCAAGCTCACGGCGTAGACCCCAGCGACAGGTTCCCTCAGCAGTCGTAGTGGTAGTCTGGTGTAGCGGATCCCATAGTAGTCGGGGTCGGCCGTGCCGAAGTACGAGAGGTAGACATGGTTGATACCGTGCCGTGCAAGCGTGGCGGGGAGTGCCTTCAGGTCCTGGCCCCAGTCGATGTTCGAGTCGTCCAGCAGCGGCTGCCCCTTCGAGGCAATGCGGGCGATCTCGTTGAAGTAGGGGATGTAGTGTGGCCAGGTTGCAAGCGTGGTGGCCGCCTGGAACGCGATCAGTAATGCGGCCAAGGTGAGCCTCCGTGTCGCACCTGCCCCCTCCCAGATGACCCACCGCGACCCGAGTATCGCCATGACTGGCAGCAGAGGCAGAACCCGGCGGATGCCGGAAGCCACTTCGTCGATGCTCGCCGCGACGAGCAGCGCGACGGCCGGCAGCAGCAAACACAGCTCGCCCAAGAGATCTGTCTGATACCTGCGGATGAGAGCGAGGCCGGCCAGCGTAGCCCCCAGCAGGGGCAGACTGGCCTTGACGGCTAGCGCCGCAGGGTAGTAGTAAGGCACGCCTTCCGAGTAGAACGACCCGAACAAATAACCCCACGGCAGCCCCGGTCGGATGTTGCGATAGATGGAGAACACGCCGTGCACGTAGCGGCCGGGTTCAGGGGGCCAACCGTAGATACACAGAAGAACGACTGCCGCCGGCAGGAAGACGAGCGCGAAGTACTGGTAGACTGGCAAGCGTTTTCGGCGTGGGATTCGTGTCGCATAGACCGCGAGGATGATGACAAAACACGGCACGAGAACCAGCGCCGTGTACTTCGTGACGAGCGCGAGTCCCAGCGCGAAACCGGAGGCCAAGGCGGCACGTGCTGAACCGCGCTGGGTGAACCGCCAGAGCATGAAGCTTGCGAAGAGCATCGTGGCAGTCACCGGAAAGTCTGCGGCCACGAGTCGGCCATGGGCGATGAGATTCGGGCTGAGGGCGGTGAGGAAGAGGGCGAACACGCCAGCGACCCGGCCGAACAGCAGGGTCGCCCAGACGCACACGGTGGCCAGCAACAGCAGCCCAAACGGAACCAGTACCCCGACGCGGCTCCATGTGAGGATGCGGTCCGCATCGAAGCCGGACCTGTAGAGCAGGTCCCGGGAGAAGCCGTACTCGCGGTAAAGACTGTCCTGGAAGTACAGGCTATCCCCGGGAGCTCTCAGTCCGTGCAGCCAGGGTGATAGGCCGGCGAGGTATCCGACGAGCGGTGGAGCATCCTCTTTCAGAGTGTAATCGTGCAGCGTCAGGTAGGTCAGTCCGGCGACAACGTATGCGGGTTCATCGAAGGTGGCTGATTTCCGCTGCAGGCTCGTCATCGTCAGCGACAGGAACAACAGCGTTGCCGGTAGAAGCCAGAGCAGGAACCGAGCCGACAGCGGCTTGCGCGGCGGATACTTGGCCAGCCAGCGGCGCAGGGTTCCGCGCCAACGATCGTCAGAGGTCATGGTCTGCTCAGATGCTTGTTGCTCATAGGTCAGGCTGCCTGAGCCATCATGTCGGCCTTGCGGATCGTGAGTCGAACCCGAGTTGACGCTGCAGTCTTAGTGGGTGAGTTCGCAAGTCGGCTCCCATATAGGTAGAGGGGGCACCGTGTCGGTGCCCCCGATCTCGGCTCGCCTCTTGGGCGCGTCTATCGCCGCTACCAGCGCGGTAGATGTCGTCCGGACGTCCAGGGCGCGCCGGCCGCCTCCAGCTTGTCTTCGAGCGCCGGCAAGTCCGTCTCTATCAATGTGCGGAACTCATCGTAGATCTCGCTGAACTGCTGGGCGGCGATCTCGTAGTTCCTCCTGTGCGTCTCCGTTGGTGCGGAGGTCGACGACCAGTGGCCGCGGACGATTTGCTGGATCCGGTCCATGATCCCTGGCATCTCCGGCTCGTTCCGCCGTGGCCTGGTCGGGTCCCCGGTCAGGCGCTCACGCAGGTCCATCAAGCTGAGCTCCAGCGCACGTGCCTCCTCGCGCAGGCTCGGGTCGGCTCCTGGCCAGACCTCGATCACGTTCTTGATCTCGGTGATGCGGTCGGCGGCCTCACCAGCGGCTCTACTGGCACCCATGGCAGCGCGCTGCAGCCCTCCCGTCTGGCGCTGGAAGGCGAGGACCGCCTCGCGGTCTGCCGGCGGGAGGCTCGGCATGCCGAGTGGCTCGACCTCGAACGGCGTCGGCGGCACGAGTTCGGTGGTGACGCCACCGACGCGCCTTTCGATGCTCACGCTGTAGGTACCGGGCACCGCCATGGGGCCGTAGCCCTCCCGGTCGATGCCGCTGGCGGTGTAGCCAGGATAGCGAAGGTCCCAGGTAGCACGATGGATGCCTGCGGAATCGGAGCCCTCGAGGCGGCGGACCGCGTTCCCGTTGAGGTCTCGCACCGTGAGGAGAATGGCAGGCTCCTCCTCGCGATCCTCGGCCTTCAGCTGCTCCCAGCTCGGATAGAAGACGTCGCCGCCCTGCCTGGCTGTCCGTCGCTCCTGCTCGCGGCGCTGGTCCCTGCGGGTCTTCAGAGACTCCCTCAGGTAGTAGGTGAATGTAGCCCCGAAGGGCGGATTGGGCGCCGTATAGAGGCTGGCACCCTGGGAGGCCTTCTCGCTGCCGCCCAGCGGTCCGGCTTGGATATAGGACCAGGCCTGCCTGATCGGGAAGATGTAGGCCTCCCGCTGAAGCAGCTGGCTGCTCAGTTCGCGCAGGGGCGTGTAGTCGTCGAGGATGAAAAACCCGCGGCCGAAGGAGGCGGCTACGAGATCGTTCTCGCGGCGCTGGATCTCCAGCTCGCGTACGGCGATCGTCGGAATGCCGCCTTTCAGCCGCAACCACTCCGCCCCGCCACCCAAGCTGACGTAGACGCCGAACTCCGTGCCCACAAATAGCAGATCCGGGTTCACGTGGTCCTGCACGATCGTGTAGACGGAACCGCGTTCCGGCAAATCACCGGTGATCGATGTCCAGGAGCGACCCCGGTTGGTGCTCTTGTAAACGTAAGGCTTGAAGTCACCGCGCTTGTGGTTGTTAAAGACGGCGTAGACGGCGTTCGCGTCGTGCAGCGATGCCTCGATGTCGTTGACGTAGGTCATCTCGGGAACGTTCCCCACCTTGTCGATGCGCCGCCAGTTCGCGCCGCCGTCCTCGCTCACCTGGATCAACCCATCGTCGGTCCCGACGTAGAGCAGGTCTTCCACGAGAGGTGACTCGGAGAGCGCCACGATGTTCCCGTAGAAGGAGGTCGAGCGGTTCTTGGATGGGGCGTCCACGCTCCACAAGCGGCCCATCACCGGAAGTCGGTTCCGGTCCATGTCGCGTGTAAGGTCGGGACTCATGGCCCTCCAGGAATCGCCGCGATCCTCGCTACGGAAGAGGATCTGGGCGGCGAAATAGAGCCGCGTATTTGAATGCGGACTGATCAACAAGGGTGAGTCCCAGTTCCAGCGCAACGGCGGCCTGTCCATCTCCTCCTGTGGCTTGATGTCGATCCGCTCGCCGGTACGGCGGTCGTAGCGGATGAGGTTGCCGTACTGCCACTGCGAATAGACAATGTTCGGATCCTCCGGATCGACAGCGGGATCGAAGCCGTCGCCGCCGACGGTGACGATCCAATCACTGTTGCGTATCCCATGGACGTTGTCGGTCCGTGAGGGTCCGCCCTGCGTGGCGTTGTCCTGGGTCCCGCCGTAGACGTTGTAGAACGGAGTGTCGTTGTCCACGGCGACCTTGTAGAACTGCGTGATGGGCAGATTCGCCTTGAAATTGTAGTTCCTGCCGCGATCCCAGGTCTCGTAGAGCCCGCCGTCCGTCCCGATCAGCAGATGGTCGGCATCGTGCGGGTCGATCCAGAGAGCGTGGTTGTCCACGTGCTTCCACTGCACTCCCACCCGCTCGAAGTTCCTTCCGCCGTCCTCTGATACCATGAAGCGGACATCCATGGAGTAGACACGGTCGAACTTGTGCGGGTCCGCGAAGATCTCCTGGTAGTACTGCGGGCTGCCGCTGACGTAGTCGCTCCGCCGGGACCAGTGCTCGCCGCCGTCCTCGGAGCGGAAGAAACCGCCTTTGCCGTCTGCGGCCTCGACGATCGCATAGATGACGTCGGGATTGATCGGTGAGATGGTGAGGCCGATGCGGCCCATGTCCACTCGGGGGAGCCGCCTGTTGATCTCCTTCCAGGTGGCACCCGCATCCGTGGACTTGTAGATGCCGGAGCCCAGCCCACCGTTGATGAGCGTCCAGACGTGGCGCCGCCGCTGGTAGGCCACCGCGTAGAGCACATCCGGGTTACGGGGGTCAAAATGGACCTCTGAGACCCCGGTGTGCTCATTGATCTCCAGCACCTTGGTCCAGGTCTCACCGCCGTCGCTGGTCTTGTAGAGGCCGCGATCGCCGCCCGGTGCCCAGAGCGGCCCCTGGGCCGCCACGTACACGACGTCCGAGTCGCGCGGATCGATGCGGATCATGCCGACGTGTTCGGAGTTCTTGAGCCCCACATTTCTAAAGCTCTGCCCGCCGTCTACGGACTTGTAGACGCCATCCCCGTAGCCCACGCTGCGCTGGCTGTTGTTCTCGCCGGTTCCCACCCAGACGATCATCGGGTCGTTGGGGTCCACGGCGACACAGCCGGTGGAGTAGGAGCCGTACCTGTCAAAGATCGGTCTCCAGGTCGTACCTGCGTTCTCGGTCTTCCACACACCCCCTGACGCGACCGCGACGTACCAGGTGCTGTGGTCCGTGGGATCGACGGCGATATCGATCACGCGCCCGGACATAAAGGCAGGGCCGATGCCGCGGAATCTCAGCCTCGAGACGAGCGCGGAGTCCAGCTCAGGCCGTCTTTCCTCCTCGTCGTCCTGAGCGATCGCCGGCGGTGCGAAAGGGAGCCAGAAGATGAGACTCAACAGAAAAGCTAACCGTCTGGTCATCTTTTCCTCCCGGTAGCGGCTCTTGGATTGGATGCGAGGTGCAGGCAAGGTAGGATGGGGAGTACGACCTGGAAACAGGGGGGCCTGAGGGGACGGGGCCGCAGCTCGCCCGGCAGGCACGGGCTGGCAACCCGAGCAGGCGTATTGGCCAGGTTGGCTGAACGAGCCCATATTCCCGCAGGTCGTGGGGCAGGGGGCTGCCCTTGCAAGCATGCGCTTCTGCCCCATAACGCAAGACGGCACGAGCGGACGTAACCTTGGAGGCGGTCATGCGAAAGGTGGCGGTCACCTTGGCGGCACTGGGGCTCGCCGGTTGCGCGATCTTCGGAGGCTTGAGAGGTGCCGATCCTCTCGCCGGCTGGGGTGGCGTGTGGACTGGCGAGTACCAGGGGGGCAGCGGCGCCGGCCCTCTAGAACTTGAGTTCAGCACCGACACGGCAGGTATGCCGGTTGGCGTGGCCCGCTTCGACACGGGGATGGGACTGGAGCAGACCTCACTGGAATCGCCCGTCATGACGCGAGATTCCGTGCGTTGCGAGCTCAGCTTCGACGGGATGGCGGTCGAGATCCGCGGCGCCCGCAGCGAGGAGGACTCCGCTGAGGGTGTTTTCGTGGTCCGCTATCCGGGCGAGGAGCAGCCCATCGATTCCGGGATTTGGACGGCCAGGCGGAGGCCGACCGGGCAGTAAGGCGCCGAGGCCTCGAGCGGGCGTCGCGGCCCTACAGTTCGACCGGGCCGCCCTGCGCCGCTTCGTCCAGGAAGCGGCTCAGCTTGCGGATCGCCTTCTTCACCGTGCCGCCGTAGTACGAGACAGCCTCGCGCGCGTCCTCCCGGTAGGCGCGCGGCTCGTCGCTGCGTCGCAGATATTCGCCCCGGAGGACGCGGTCGTAGTGCCCCTCGCGTATCCAGCGGCGTAACTCGCCGACGCGCAGCACGTGGAACGGGTGAGTGGAACCCAGCAGGTTCATCACCTTGAAGACGGCGTCGGCTAGCGTCTCGTCCTCCTCGTAGTCTTCGGCCTGCAGCAGGAACTCGTTCAGGTTGAGGCTCTCGGCGTAGTGATGGCTTCCCCCGGCCAGCTTCATCAGGGCGCTCATACAAGCTTCGGGGTCCTGAGTCGCCAGCAGAGCTGCCCGGTCGGAGGACAGCTCGCTCTTCCGGTTCCATTCTGCCAGGGCGAGGATGATCGCTTGGATGGCGATGCCGGCGATGGGAAGCTGCCGTTGCCCCAACAGGATAAGCAGCGCGAGCACCGTGCGGTGGAGGACGTGGTCGCTGACGATGTGGCCCACCTCGTGCCCGAGCACCGTCTCCATCTCGTCGCGATTTAGCACATCGACGGCGCCGCTGTTGATGAGGATGAACGGCTTGTCCACCCCCAGCGCGCCTGCGTTGGCGAAGGGCGTCTGAGAGATGTAGAGCTCAGGTTCCCAGCCCAGGTCGAGGACGTCGAGTACCCGCTGATGGAGATCGTAGACCCAGCCGTACTGCTTGGGGGTCACCCGGACGGCGTTGGCCTGGAAGAAGAGCCGAAGACCTCGCTCGCCAAAGAGGCCCACGATCTTTCGGACGAGTTCGGAGAAACCCGGTACGGAATTGAGGCTGCGCAGGGCCGCCCGGTCCGCCGGGTGCTCCCAGGTGCGGGAGGAGATGTCGGTCAGTTTGACTCGCGCGGTTGGCGCCAGAGTGCTCGATTTCTCGTTCATGCCGGCAATCTCGCCTGGTGAGGGCTCCCCGTCAAATGGCGAATTGCCGTGCGGCGCTGCCCGTTGCCAACCTGGGGCGCGGGCCACATATTGTTAAACCCCAGGCCCTAGCCCGTTAATTTAGGCTGTTCCAGCGTACTCGTCCCTGCCGGCGACGGGCGTTTGTGTCGGGCTCAGGCCTCGGGTGGCACAGTTCGCGTGGACAGGTGGAGGGGTATTCGAGGGGCTGGTGTCGGCTGGCTGAGCCCAGTGTCCCGATGCTAGGTTAGGCAGCAAGGGCTCCGTCATACGTAATAGCCAGAAGGAGGAGCGATGGTGAGACGGCACGTGCGGTTGGCGACCACCGCAGTGATCGGTGTCTTCGGGCTGGCGCTCGGGTTGGCGAGTTGCGCCCCAGGCGTCAAGCCGGAGGAGCTGGACGCCCAGCTGGCACAGGTCCGCGAGGAGTTCCGGGCCGGTGACGATCAGCTCGCGGGCCGCGTCGATGAGCTGGAGCGGCGCGTCAGTAGCCTCGAGTCCGAGATGCAGGCTCTGCGGAACGACTTCAACGTCTCCATGGAGCGGATGGAGGGGGCAATCAAGTTCAACGTCCCCGTGCACTTCGACTTCGACGAGGCCGACATCCGTGAGCTTGACAGGCCGGTGCTCGACCGTTTCGCGGAGATCGTGAGGACGTACTACGGCGACGCGCTGGTCACGGTCGAGGGCTTCGCCGACCCGGCGGGCAGCGAGGCTTACAACCTGCGGCTTGGCAGGCGTCGCGCGCAGTCCGTCAAGCAGTACCTGACCACGGCCGGCGGCTTGCCTGCCGATCAGGTGAAGACGGTGAGCTACGGCGAAGCTGCTGACCGTCAGGTTGTCCCCGGCGCTCGTGGCCCGGGTGTCACGGGGATCGAGAACCGCCGTGTCGCGCTGGTTATCGACTACGGCGGCGCAGTCCGTGGCGCGGGCATGTAGAACGCCCCGCAGTCCAGAACGAACGGCGCCCTACGGCCTTCGGGCCGGGGGCGCTGTTTTGTCTTTACGGCAGTTGACTCCAGGCCGAGCTGGCGAAGCTGCCTTTCCGGCCGTCTTCCGTTTGAAGTCGCGAGCGGCCCGCGCTACTTTTCTCCGCTGCTAACCAGCCAGAGAGGCCAGGCGATGGCGAGAGTCGATGTCATGATGCCGCAGATGGGCGAGTCGATCGCCGAGGGCACGATCACCAAGTGGCTCAAGCACGTCGGCGACGAGATCAAGCAGGATGAGCCGATTCTGGAAATCTCCACCGACAAGGTGGACGCGGACATCCCCTCTCCTGCGTCGGGCATCCTAGTCGAGATCATCGCGGCCGAAAGCGAGACCGTGGAAGTCGGTACCGTGATCGCGCGGATCGAAACTGATGTCGCGGCGGCTGCTGTCGCGGGTGAGGGAGCGGGGGCCGCTGAGTTGGAGGCGGCGCCCGCGCCGGTTGCCGAGCCGGAGCCCGGAGCTGCCCGATTTACGCTCGCAGAGGCAGCGGCGGCCCGACCGCTCGAGGGAGACGACGGCTCGGGGCTCGAGACACGTGTAGCGCGGCTGCGCGCTCGCTCCACCCCGCTGGTGCGGCGGATGGCTGCCGAGCACGGCATCGACCTCGCCAGCGTGAGCGGCAGCGGCATCAGCGGTCGTGTCACCAAGAAAGACCTCCTCGCCTTTACTGAGCGGCGCCGAGAAACACCTGTTCCGGCCCCCGCGCGCACGGGCGCGCCCGGCGTCCTCTACATGCCCATCCACGGCGAAACCCTCCAGATCAAGGTCCCGGAGGTCATCATCAAGGAGACGGATCGGGTCGAGGGGATGAGCGTGATGCGTCAGCGGATCATGGAGCACATGCTCATGAGCCGGCGCATCAGCGCGCACGTGAGTTCCGTCTTTGAGATCGATTTCGAGCGAGTCAGGCAGGTGCGCGAGCAGCTGAGGCCGCGCTTCGAGGGGGAAGACGTCAAGCTCACCTATCTGGCGTTCGTCGTGAGAGCCGTGATCGAGGGGCTGAAGGCCTATCCGGTGCTCAACGCGTCGGTCGTCGGTCGCAAGATCGTCTATCACGGAGTCTACAACATCGGCATCGCTGTTGCCATGGATGAGGGTGCAGGGCTTATCGTTCCGGTGCTGAAGAACGCTGACGAGCTGAGCTTGCTCGGCATCGCCCGGCGCTCTATTGAGTTAGCCGAGCGTGCTCGTTCACGTGAGCTCGATCCCGAGGATGTCCAGGGTGGCACGTTCACGATCACCAATCCCGGGGTGTTCGGCTCGTTGTTCGGCACGCCGATCATCAACCAGCCGCAAGTGGCGATTCTCGGCGTGGGGAGGATTGAAAAACGGCCGGTCGTGATTGATGACATGATTGCCATACGGCACCGCGCCTACTTCGGGCTCTCCTTCGATCACCGGGTCGTCGACGGCGCGATGGCCGATTTCTTCATGGCAAAGCTGAAAGAGGTACTGGAGAACTTCCCTGAGGAAGCTTGACGAGGACGGGCCGGCGACCTGAGCCGGCTCCAGGGCATCAGCGAGTGCAACGATGCCGTTCTTGCGCCTCCGCGATCTGCGAACGGCCTCCCTGAGCGACTTCGAATCCGCTGAGGTCAGAATCGGTCGCGATCCCGAGCTGGAGCTCACCGTCAGCGGCGAGGGGAGCCACGTGGTCTCGGGTAGCCACGTCCGGTTCTTTTATCGAGTCGGGCGATGGTGGATCGAGGACACCGGGAGCCGGAACGGAACCTACATCGGGGACCGGCGGCTCGTGCCCCGTGAGAGTGAGGTAATCGCGCCAGGGACGGTGATCCGACTCGGGAAGACGGGCCCCCGGTTGAGAGTTGAGACCGCCGCCAGTCGCGCTCTCGACGCGACCTTCGCTGAGCGAGCACCTGAGGCGACTCCAGCGGAAGCGCCGTCCGCGCGGGAACTCGCCGGCGCGCACGCTCCCCCGACGTCCCCCTTTGTTGTCAAGGTCGTCTTGGAGGAGGCCCGAAGCGGCGAGCGGTTTGAAGCCGCGGGCGCGCGCATCCGCATCGGGCGCGGGGCGGATTGTGAGGTGAGGCCGCTCGGGATGGACGATGAGCTGATCTCCCGAGTCCACGCCGAGATTCTCCTCAAAGATGAGGGGAACGTCTTCGTTCGTGATGCGCGCAGCGTGAACGGCACGTTCCTTAACGGCGAGTACCTGGAGGTCGAAGAGAAGCTGAACGAAGGCGATCAGATCGCCCTGGGTGAGGAGGGGCCGGTGCTGGTCGTCGAGAAGCTCTCGGTATCGCTGGCGGCAAAGGCCTCCGGCGGCCTCAGCACGCTTCTCGTACGCCGCCTAGTGGAGGAAGTATCCCATGGCAGTGCCGCCCGCGTGCGTCAGCTCGTCTGGACGATACTGGGCGTGTTGGTCACGGCTGTGGCGGGCTTGTATCTGCTGAGCGAGAGGCGGGACCGAGATACGGCAGCTGCCCTTGAGGAGCAACGGCGCGCGCTGGAGGAACACCGACAGGCGCTGGACGACTACCGCCGCGCGCTCGCCCGTCAGCGGGCGACCACGGACTCAGTGCTGTGGGCTGCCGCCATGGAGTACGAGCGCCTGAGGAGCGAGCTGGAGGTAGCTCGAGAAGGCGCAGCGCCAGCAGCTGTGGTGGACAGTCTGCGCCAAGCGCTGATTGACGCCGACAGGCGAACGCAGGCGCTCGAGGCGTCGCTGGCTCGCTCCCAAGCCGCCTTGACGCGCCAGCTCGCCGCCGGTGACTCGGCGCGGCGCCGAGCATCGGCTGAGGTGGCTCGCTTGCAGACGGAGCTCGAGCGGGCAGGGCAGGCGCAGGTTTCCCCTGGCCTGGTGGACAGCCTGCGGCAGGCAATCCGCGATGCGGAAGATCAGGCGGCGAATATCACCGCCCAGCTGCGCGCTGTGAGCGGGGTCAACCTGGCGGCAGTGGCCGAGGCGAATCAGGGGGCTGTGGGTCTCGTGACTGTGTTCATGGGCTTGCGGCTCTTCGATGGATCGGGTTTCGTGATCACGCCGTCGGGCTACTTCGTGACCAACCGGCACGTGGCCCAGCTGGATGGTGAGCAGGCGGATTCTGTCTTTGTGACGATGGCCGATGAGCGCTTCCGGGTGGGGGCTGAGGTCAGCGCTGTCGCGCCGCCGGGTGGACCCGACCTCGCCGTCCTCAGAATCCTCGACTACAGCGGAGCCCATGTCGAGAGAGTGGACTGGTCGGGCACCCGGGCGACGCAGGGTGAACCGGCCGCGCTCATCGGTTTTCCGGCAGGGCTCGGCGCAGCGCTGGACCAGACCCGCAGGGTGCGGACGTCGATGAGCGCGGGGATCTTCAGCAAGGTCACGCCGGAGTTGATCCAGTTCGACGGGTTCACGGTGGAGGGTTCGAGCGGAAGTCCGGTATTCAACTCCAGCGGTGAGGTAGTGGCCGTGCACCGGGGCAGTCTGCGCGGGGCCACAGGGCTCGGTTTCGCCGTACCCATCAAGCTGTTAGTGCCCCTCCTGCCACCTGAGGTCAAAGCGGAGTTCGGAATCGAGTAGCGACCATCCGGCAAACCCGGTGTTGAGGAGCTGGGCGCGTCGCAAACCAGCCAAGAAGCCACTGTCGATTGTATCGCATCGAGGAGGCGAGATGGCACCAGCACGCGTATCGAAACAGTGCGCCGTTGTGCTGTCGGCCGTAGCGCTGAGCGCGACGGCAGCTCTGGCTCAGCCACCGCAGCCGGCTCCACCCCCGGCGGAGTCCGGGCTCAGCGTCGTTAACATCATGCGGGGACCGGAGTTGGTGGGGACGTCACCCTCACAGCTCCGCTGGGCACCCGATGGGCGCACGCTCTACTTCGTCTGGAAGGCGCCGGACGCGGAACGCGAGGGTCTCTACCGAGTGAACCGGGGCGGTGGGGAACCGGAGCGCCTCCCCGACGAGGAGGCTCTGGAGATCGAGCCGCTGCTGCAGGCCGTCTACTCCGATGACCGGGACTGGGCCGCCTACGCCGACGACGGCGATCTGTACCTACTCGATGTCGGCTCGGGGCGAGAGAGGCTTCTCGTATCGGTGCCCCGCCACTTGTCACGGGTACAGATCGCGCCCGATGGCACGGCCGTGTACTTCGTCCTCGACGACAATCTCTTCCGAGTGGATGTCCGGGACGCTGCGCTGATACAGCTCACTGACATTCGTCATGGCAGCCCGCCGCGGGAGCCGGAGCCGTCCGGGGGACAGAGGCTCTTCCTGCAGGACGAGCAACGGGCGCTACTGCCGGTCTTCGAGCTGGATTCGCTGCGCCGGATCCGTGCCTGGCCGCCGCCACGCGACCCTGAACAGGTTGAGGTGCTGCGGGCCTTCTATGTGCAGGAAGGCCAGCGGATCGGCGGCTACTGGGTGGCATCGGACGGCTCCCGGATGGCGTTCACTCTGAGCGAGGAAGCGAGGGACGCGCGTCTGGAGTGGGTGCCTGACTACGTCACAGCGGACGGCTACACGCGCCAGGCGCCGAGTAAACGCACATTGGTCGGCGACGCGCAGAGTAGCGAGAGGTTGGGTGTCATGGACCTGGCTACCGGCGAAGTCACGTGGGTGGACCACGGGCAAGCCGATCGTCAGATCAGGCTGCACTTCCGCGGCTGGTCGGAGAAGGCCGATCGCCTGCTCGCCGTCGGCCTCTCCGAAGATGTTCACGATCGCTGGATCTTCGTTGTGGACGCGGGGTCGGGCGAGTCGAGGCTGATCGATCATCTCCATGATCATGCCTGGATCGGCGGGCCTGGGTGGTCCTCGGCGGGCTGGATGCCCGATGGCGACCACCTCTGGTTCTTCTCCGAGGCGACGGGGTTCTCCCACCTCTACACGATCGCGGCGGGTGGCGGCGAGCCGACTCCTCTCACGACCGGTCCCTGGGAGGTGTTGAGCGCCGAGCTCTCTCCCGACAAGAAGGAGTGGTTCCTCGTGACCAGCGAGGCGAGCCCGCACGAGCGTGCCTTCCATCGCATGAACCTCGACGGGAGTGATCGACGTCGGATCACCGGCTTCGGCAGCCTGCAGCCCCGGGACGCCGTGGCCGTCGCGCCCGACGGCCGTCGGCTGGCCGTGCTCTACGGTTGGCCGAACCATCCGCCGGAGCTGTTTCTCCAGGACAACCGCGAGGGCGCCCGGGTGACGCAGATCACCGAGTCGACGACCGCCGAATTCCGGGCGCATGACTGGATGGTGCCGGAGATCATCTACTTTCCGGCGAGTGACGGCGTTGATGTGCCGGCGCGGCTCTTTCGGCCGCCGCAGCCTAACGGCGCCGGCGTGATCTTCGTGCACGGGGCGGGCTATATGCAGAACGTGCACCGTTGGTGGAGCAGCTACTACCGGGAGTACATGTTCCACAACCTGCTGGCCGAGCGGGGCTACACAGTGCTCGACATCGACTATCGCGGCTCCGCTGGCTACGGCCGCGATTGGCGCGCGGCGGTCCACAAGCAGATGGGCGGGGCAGATCTGTCCGATTTGGTCGACGGCGCCCGCTACTTGGTGCAGCGGCGCCGCGTCGATCCTGATCGCATTGGGATCTACGGTGGTAGCTACGGCGGCTTCCTCACCCTGATGGCGATGTTCACCAAGCCCGGGACGTTCGCCGCCGGCGCCGCCCTGCGGCCGGTGACGGACTGGGCGTATTACAGCCATGGCTACACTTCGGAGATCCTCGGCCTGCCGCAGGATGATGCGGAGGCGTACCGACGCAGCTCGCCTATGTATCACGCGGAGGGGCTCGAAGGCGCGTTGCTGATTGCCCACGGGATGATCGACCAGAACGTCCACTTCCAGGACACCGTGCGGCTAGTCGAGCGGCTGATCGAGTTGGGCAAGGACAACTGGCAGGTCGCCATCTATCCGAAGGAGGACCACGAATTCACGCACGCGTGGTCCTGGACAGACGAGTACAACCGTATCCTCAAGTTGTTTGAGGAGAATCTCGACTAGGCTGGTTACGACTGCCCTGGCGAAGGGGCACGCCGTCGCACCGCTGGATGCGCACCGTTCGGCCTGACGGTTCTCCTGAGCGCTTCGAAGACCACCGGCCTGAGGACCCGTGCCTGATGTCCTGGTGACCCCTACTGTTCAGGCATCACGCCACCGACTACTCGCTTGAGCCGCTCGCCGGCCGGGATTGCAGCGCCCTGGTCCCAGCCGTTGATCAGGGCCAGAGTGGTGGTTGGGACGGTTGATGGGTGTCGCTCTGCGAACTCCTCCAGCGTCATCGCGCGATCGAGCCTGAGTACCTCGATGCGGCGCGGCTGGACATTGAGCGCCGCCGGGTCAGTCAGCCGGTCGAAGCTGGCGAGCGAGCGTTGGAAAACGGCGTCGTACGTTCCCATACGGTCTGCGATCGTGTAGCCGAGTATCTGGTAGACGCGCCCGTCGTGGCCTAGGAACACGATCAGGCCACGTAGCTCGCCGCCGCTCTGAGTGGTTGCCCCGAAGTAGGCCCAGCGGGCGGGTAAGCCGTTGACGCTTTGGTCGAAAGTGGATCCTGCGCGGATGCCCGACTGGGACAGGAAGCTTCGCGCGGCAGCGTCGACTGAGGAGCCTTCGGCGAGGGTGAGCTGGATGATCGCGTCCTCCTGTGGGCTGAGCCCGGCCACCGCCTGAGGCATGTTCTGTATCTGCCAATCCGTCGGGAACTGGAATTGGAATTCCAGGTCGGGGTGCAGGAAGGTCGCGCCGCGGAAGAACCCCTGTCTCGGGTTCTCACCGAAGACGATGCCATCGATCCGCTGCAGATAGCGATCCCGTCCCACCGTGCCCTCGGAAGGGCCGCCGGCCCCGGCGATCGCTCGCTCCATGCGCTCGCGTCGCTCACCCGGGTCCGGATGTGTGGACAGCCAGCTGGGGAGGCCACTTCCCCCAGCCGCCTCGCTGACTTGGCCGAGCATGGTGAAGACGTCCACCATCTCGCGAAGGTCGTAGCTTCCACGCGACATGTAACGCAGGCCGAGATCGTCGGCCTGACGCTCATCGTCGCGGCTGAACTTGAGGAGCTGAGTGACGGGCTGTGACGTGCCCGATCTCGTGCCCGACCACGGCAGCCAACTCCGCCTCGGAGTTGAAATGCCCGAGGATGCCCCGGGTCACATAGATGAAGCCGCCGGGCAAGGCGAAGGCATTGACGACAGGGTCGTCCACGACCTTGAAGCTCCATGGTAGACCGGGCCGCTCCGACTTGGCGGCCAACTCCTGACCGATCTGGTCAACATAGGCCTGCAGGTCAGGATCGTCGTAGAGGCCGATGAGAGCCTCGACCTGCTTGGCGCCCTCACGCCCCATCTCGATCTCTTGGCGCTCGCTGACCAGGATCAGCTGCCGCTCTCCGGTGGCCGGGTTCACCGGACAACTGACGACGCTCAAGGCGAGCAGGGCGACGGCCGGTAACGGTCGGAGTGTTCTCATCGAGCGTCTCATAGGTCCGAGCCTCTTGCTGTCTGTAGTCGATACGTCCTACTTGGATAACGTCGGCCGATCCGTGTGCGCCCGCTTCGCCCCCCGACTTCTAGGACGATCGTGGCCCGGGTTGAATCGGTGCTGTGCTGCTCGCCCATGGCGGTCTCGATCAACAGGTCTCCACGGTCTCTAAACATGTAGCGAAGCGGCGAGTCGGTGCGCCGCCTCCGCAGCCGAGCAGTAGAACCGAGACTATTGCAATGAATGACTGACGGTGCACTATAGTCCCCCTCTCAAAGGCGGTACGCCGAGACCTTGAGGCACTCATAGGTCTGCCTTAGGTTGCATGGCGGCGCCGGTTGGGCCGCGGCGCCCTGCCATCGCTGAAACCTCGGAATGGCAAGCCCGCGTCTATAATACTGGAAGGCAGGCGGTCACGGGAGTCGCGGGCAGGCCGGACCGGCTGCTGCGAGGTCTGCGAGCCAGCATGCAAGAAGGCGAGAAGAAGTACAAGGAAGGCATAGCGTACGGGCTCTGGGCAGGCTGGCTGTTCGGGTTCGGCGGCCTGCATCGCCTCTATCTGGGGAAGTACGGGACTGGCTTCCTCTGGCTGTTCAGCTGGGGTTTCTTCGGGATCGGCCAACTCTACGACCTGATCACGATGCGCCGGCAGGTTGAGGAAGCGAACCTCCTGGAAGAGGCGCGGGCGTTGCGTGCGTTGCGGAAGACTCAGCCGCAGCGAAGCCAACAGCAGATCCTGCTCGATGCCGCCATGCGTGAGGGCGGCAAGCTCACCGTCACCCAGGCGGCCATGATCACGGGCTTCTCGTTCCAGGAAGCGGAGCAGCTCCTGCGCGAGATGGTGATGAGCGGCTACGTGGACGTTGGTAACGAGCCCGAGAGCGGCGTGGTGGTCTACTACTTCCCTGAGCTGCAAGGGCGCCCGCGACTGAAGCCTGACGGGACCTAGCGACAGAAAGGCCGGAGCGCTGCCCCGGCCTCTCTCCGATTCTAGCCTCTGCAGTCTTACTACCCGTTAACGACCGAGCAAGTTCTCCATCTCGATGACCGCGTCCTGCTCGTCCTTCAGTACGTGGCTGAGCCCGTGCCAGAACGGGTAGTAGTCATTGTGATTCACTCGCGGCGCCCCAGCACCGCGGTGAGTTTGAGCACCTCTCCGTCACGTCGGACCTTGATCACGACGGTGTCACCGGGGGCATGCTCGCGTAGCGCATAGGTGTAGTCGTAGATGTTCAGGACTTGCTTCCCGGCGAACTCGACGACTATGTCGCCGGCCTGTATCCCGGCACGCTCGGCCGGACTGCCCGCTCGCACGCCTGACAGCCTCAGGCCACCGCCCTCGACCTCGCCGAAGTCGGGGATCGTGCCGAGATAGGGACCGTAACCGCCGCCGCCACGGACCTGCGGCCGCTCCTGCTCGATCAGCTGAAGCCGGCCAGGCCGATTCCCCAGCGTCTCGACGAGCGCGATCGCGAAGTCGACGACCTGCGCCAGACCGTCAGCGTTGATCAGCTGCCAGTCGTCTTCCGGCCGGTGATACTCGGAATGGGTACCGGTGAACAGGTGCAGGACCGGGATCTTGCGTACGTAGAACGAAGTCTGGTCGCTTGGCCCGTACCCGTCTCCGATGTAGCTGAGCGCCAGCGGGCTGCGGGCATCCAGGGAATCGAGTAAGGCTGAAAACTCCTCAGCCGTCTCGGTTCCGAAGACTTGAAGCTTGCCGTCCCGCAGGCGGCCGACCATGTCGAAGTTCATCATGGCCACGATCTTCTCCGGCGGGAAAGGCGGGTCGCTGACGAAGTGGTCGGAGCCGAGCAGGCCCATCTCTTCGGCGGAGAACGCCACGAAGACCAGCGTGCGCGCCGGCCGCCGGCTCATGTCGGCCGCGAAGTACTTCGCCAGCCCGAGCAGTGCCGAAGTCCCTGAGGCGTTGTCGTCAGCGCCGTTGTGCACGGCCTCGCTGTCAGGTGCCAGGGAACCCGGCCCACCCAGGCCGAGATGATCGTAGTGGGCACCGACCACGATCACCTCATCGGCCCGCTCCGGATCGCGGCCGGCAAGCTGCCCGACGACGTTGTAGGCCTTGACACGGAGCGGCTCGACCTTCGCATCGAGCCCAATGCTGAGTTCGTCATCGCTGAGCCAGCTGAGAATATCCTCGCTCTCGAGGATCTGGATCGCTGGGATTCCCACGGCATGAGGCGGATCCCCGCGCTGCGGGACGCGGATTCGCGGAACGGTGATGAGTACCGCCTCGGCCCCTTGCTCGCGCGCGATCGTCACCTTGCGGCGTGGTGAGGGATCGACATCCGACCGGTGGGGGTCGAAGTCCTCCGGGGTACCTCCCCGCAACACACCGATTCGGACCGCTTCACGGTGCGAGGCGAACTTGTCGTAGTCCTGAGCGCTCAGTCCATAGCCCGCTTGGATAGCATCGCCCGTGATAGAACCGCCGCTCGAGAAGTTGAAGGGGAGCCACTCCTCGTAGAGCTTTAGCTCTCTGGTGCCGCGCGCCGACTGGAGCACCAGGCGGCTGTCGGGCGCGATGGAGATCGTGGTTGTGATCTCGAAGGATTGCAGGTACCCCCCCGTGCCCAACGGCTCGAGGCCGTATGCCTGCAGGTGCCGGGCGATGTAGGCCGCAGCGCTGTCGGCGCCGGGCTCGCCCGCCTCTCGCCCCGCGAGCTCGTCACTCGCCAGGTAGCGGACATGGGCCAGTAGCGTGTCGGGGGCCACGGACTGGGCGAACGCCAGGGTGGGTGCCATAAAGACACACATCGCCGCCAGGGAGCACGGAAACGCCACCGGGCAGCGGAAAGCTCCCTTCTGGTTGCGCGTCGGGCGCGCAAACGCTTCGTTTGAAGTTCGCATAATGCGCACGAACATAGAGGGGGAGGCCCTGGAATTCAACGATTCAAATGGCGGAGCGAAGCAGGAACGGCCGCCGACACGTCAGTACACCGTCGCTGGCCCCGCGGGACCCCTGTTCGTGGTCGAGGTGGGGGACGGCCGGCCGCTTGTCGTGCTCCACGGCGGCCCCGGCGCCCACCACGACTACTTGCTCCCGGCGTTCTCCAGCCTTGCGGACGAGTACGGGCTTCGCTTCTACGATCAGCGTGGTGGTGGCCGTTCGCGCATCCCACGGCCGTACGAGATCACGTGGCGTGATCATGTGGCTGATTTGGAGCTGTTGCGGCGCATCTGGGAGCTGGAGCGCCTGGTGTTGATCGGCTACTCCTGGGGCGGTCTGCTGGCGCTGCTCTACGCCACAGAGCACCCCGAGAGGGCCGAGGCGCTGGTTCTCCTGGCCTCTGCAGCCGGCTGGGGCCACTATCAGCGCCGCTTCAAGGACGAGCTGGAGCGGCGGTCGCGGTCCGAAGCGGTCGTGCGGCTGCGGGCGGAGCTGGAGGCCCCGGGGCTCCAAGAGCGGGACGCGGCCGCGTACCGCCGGCGCCGGTTCGACCTGAGCGTGGCCGGCTATTACCGGGATACCCGCGCCGCGCTGGACTCGGCTCCCTTCGTGGTGCAGACGCAAGCGCAGCAGGCGACGTGGGCGAGTCTGAGGGGACACGGTCGGGATTTGCGACGCAGGCTCAGGGCGTTGACGGCGTCGACGCTCATCCTGCACGGGCGCTACGATCCCATGCCGCTGGAGTGGGCGGAGGAGTTGGCTCGGGTCATGCCGACGGCGCGCCTCGTGGTACTTGAGAACAGCGGGCACGTCCCCTATGTGGAGGAGGCCGAGCGGACCTTCGTCGAGGTCCGCCGATTCCTACGGGAGCATTTTGCGGGGTGAGCCGTTCATAGCGCAGGGGCGGCGAAGCGCGATGTGGATTTCGAGGAACGAGATGGGGTAGCTGTCCAGGCTGGAGGGTGCTGGCTGAAGACGGTCGTCGCGGGAAATCCGGGACCGCTGACCCTGGATGGCACGCGGACGTACCTCCTGGGGGGTGACCCGTGCGTTGTAGTCGACCCCGGGCCGGACCTGGCGGACCATCTGGACGCCCTTGAGGTCGCGCTGGGTGCTGCCGAGTTAGGCGCCATTTGCATCACCCACCACCACGCCGACCATGCCGCGGGTGCCGCTGAGCTCGCTCTGCGGTTGGGGGCGCCGTTGGCCGCTCTGCCGGAGTCGGCGGAGCTGGCGGGGCTGGAACCGCCCGAGATCCCGTTGTCGCCGGGAGCGAGTGTGGTCTTTGGTGGAGGCCACTTGGACGTCATTCCGGCGCCGGGCCATTGTCCCGATCACGTGTGCTTCCATTGGCCGGAAGCAGGAGCCCTGTTCACAGGCGACACGATCCTGGGCGAGGGTTCGTCGCTGATCGCGCCACCAGATGGCGACGTGGCTGCCTACCTGTCCACGCTGGAGCGACTGGCCCAGCTCGAGCTGACCGTCATCTACCCCGGCCACGGCCCGCTGATCGACGAGCCCGCCGAGAAGATCGACGAGTACATGAAGCAGCGCTTGCTGCGCGAGATGCAGGTGCTCGAAGCGCTCACCGCTGGCGCCGATACACCGGCCGAGATCCGGGCACGCGTCTATCCTGACCTCGACCCGCGACTCTTCGGCGCTGCGGAGGGATCGGTACTGGCCCACCTGGCCAAGCTGATGAGCGAGGGACGGGTCAGAACGGCGGGCGATCGTTACTTGCCCGTGGGTTGATGGTGAGCCGGGCCGGACTCCCCCAACCCTGTAATCTTCACCAGAAGCGCTGAAGATCTTCCCCGCGACGCAGCTGACGGTCGCGTCACGTGCCGCTCGCGCCTCGACACGGTCGCTCGGGGCTGTTAGACTTGGCGGCCATGCTCCACGACTGTTCAGGTTCGAGGTGGAAGGCGTAGGCGGCGGGTGTCCCGACTCACGATCATCTTCGTCACCATCTTCATCGATCTCATCGGGTTCTGTATCGTCCTACCCCTGTTGCCGTTCTACGCCCAGAACTTCGGCGCGACACCGCAGATCATCGGCTTGCTTGTGGCGATTCACCCGGCGATGCCGTTCCTATTCGGGCCTATCTGGGGCCGACTGTCAGATCAGGTGGGACGGCGGCCCATCCTGCTGTTGGGCTTGGTGGGCTCCGGCGTGTCGTATCCGATCTTCGGACTCGCGACGAGCGTCGGCTGCTGGTCACCGGGACGACCATCTTGGTGGCCAGTTACGTGCTGTTGCCGCTCGTCGGCGGCCTCTGGTGGCTCTGTGGCATCCTGGTACCGATCGCGTTCGGCACGGGCCTCAACTGGCCAACGCTCAGCAGCCTCGCTTCACAGTATGCGGAGGCCGATACTCAGGGCGCGATCCTGGGCGTCATGCAGTCGCTCTCCGCACTTGCTCGTATGCTGGGGGCTGCTTGGGCCGGTTGGGTGTTCGGAAACTGGAGCCCGGGTGCGCCTTTTGTTCTGAACGCCGCGCTCATGAGTCTCGCGGCAGCCTTCGCTGTCCTGCTTGTGATTAGGGCTCCATCGCCTCGGGAGGCTCGAACGGAACGGGCAGTGGGTGTGTCGGTGTAGAGAATGGCCTATGTGAGTGTGCCTCGAAAGATTGGTGGGGTGCGCCTGCGGCCAGCCAGTGTGATGGGCTAGGGACTCTGGAGGTTGAACGGAATCTGATGTCTCGGAATCGAGCTAAGACGCTGGCAGAGCTGAGGAATTCGGGCTATCGCCCCCGCTCCGTTAAGGACGAGTTGCGCGCAAACCTCATCCGCAAGCTCGAAGTCGGCGAGCCGCTGTTCCCGGGCATTCTGGGCTACGAGGATACGGTGGTCCCTCAATTGGTGAACGCGATCCTGGCACGGCACAACTTCGTCTTGCTGGGGCTGCGTGGCCAGGCGAAGAGCAGGATCCTGCGCCAGCTCGTCGATTTTCTCGACGACGAGATCCCCATCATCGCGGGTTCCGAGGTGAACGACGATCTTTTCAACCCCATCAGCAAGTACGGGCGCCTCAGCGTCGAGCAGCTGGGTGAAGAGACACCCATCGATTGGATACCGCGTGAGCAGCGGTTTGTGGAGAAGCTGGCGACCCCGGATGTGACGATCGCCGACATCATCGGCGATGTGGATCCAATCCGCGCGGCCCGGGGCGGGCATGTGCTTTCGGATGAGCTGACCATCCACTACGGGCTCTTGCCCCGCGCCAACCGTGGGGTTTTCGCTGTGAACGAGCTGCCTGATCTGGCGGGAAAGATCCAGGTCGGTCTTTTCAACATTATGCAGGAAGGCGACGTCCAGATTAAGGGCTATCCAATTCGGCTTGCCCTGGATGTGCAGCTCGTGTTCACGGCCAACCCGGAGGACTACACTGCGCGCGGCAAGATCATCACGCCGCTCAAGGATCGGATCGGCGCCGAGATCATGACTCATTATCCACGCGCGCTCGAGCACGGGGTCGCTATCACGGAGCAGGAAGCATGGACGGATCGCGGCGACAGTCGCGTGCAGATCCCGCGTATGATCAAAGAGATTGTTGAGCGCATCGCGTTCGAGGCGCGGGAGGACCAACGAGTCGATCGACGCTCCGGCGTGTCACAGCGCTTGCCGATCACCGTGCTGGAGAGCGTCGTGTCGAACGCGGAACGCCGTGCGATCGCCAACAAAGCGGGTATCGTTGTCCCTTGGGTGGCCGACATCTATGCCGCGCTGCCTGCCATAACTGGGAAGCTGGAGCTCGAGTACGAGGGCGAGTTGCAAGGCGGGGAGAGGATTGCGCGCGACCTGATCTCGCGGGCGGCAGGTGCGACCTTTGACGAGTACTTCCTCGAGCAGGATGCCGCACCTATCATCGAGTATTTCGACAACGGTGGTGTGCTACAGATCGCGGAGATGTCCAGCGCCGAGGCTTGCCTCAAGGGGTTCCGCGCCGTCCCCGGACTCCTGGAGCTGGTCCGAACCGTCGGCACGTGTGAGGCGGGTGTGGACGAGACGGCGAGCCTGGTGGTGGCAAGCGAGCTCGTGCTTGAGGGCCTTGTTGCGAAGCGGAGGATCAGTCGCAGCGACTCTGGAAGCTATACGCGCAGGCGCGAGCAGCCGCGGCCGTCACATGGCCATGGCTTAGGAGACGCCAGTTGGTCACACGAGATCTGACTCTTCACCGCCATCACCTCAGCACGGGGCGTCACCTCTATCCGGGGCTCGTCTGCGCACGGCTTGTCCACGCATTCGAGGAATACGCTGCCGGTTTCCTGGGGCGCAATCCCCTTCTCACGGTGGCAACGGAATTCTTCGTGCTCTTCCACCTGGCGCTGCTGCTCTTACTGGCGGCGTTGATACCTTCGGTGGCGCATGGCCGCCACTGGGCGCTGCGTCTGGCCAAGCTGTGGGCGATCGTCGAGATCCTCAACGGCGCCAGCCACATGATGGTCGCGCTGATCGAGTGGGGTTACTACCCGGGTGTGTGGACGGCGCCGCTTCTACTCATCTTCGGTGCCGCGCTGGGTCGGAGTCTTCGCACCTGAAGACTGTCTGAAATCGTGGTCGAGATGCGGGCAGCGCGGACCACGTCGAGAGTCATCCGCTCAGCCGCGCTCGCGATGAGTGTCCTGCCGTTGGCTTGTGGGCGCTTGGTGGGGTCTGGTGACGGATGGATATGGTCACGTCCTGGTGGATCGCACTCCGTGTTCTGCGAGTCGTGCGAGCACCCGGCGGTTGGCCGCCGGGAAAGCGTAGCGGTCCAGTTCGTCCGGCTGGACCCAGGCGTACTCCTGACAGCCGAGCGGTTTCGGTGAGCCGGTTAGGTAGCGGCAGTGGAAGGCGTGCAGCGTGATCTCGAAGTGGCTGTACGCGTGATCGACAGTCGCGATCTTCTCGCCGGGCTCGACTTCGATATCCAGCTCTTCTCCAACCTCGCGGACCAGAGCCGCTTTGAGCGACTCGCCCGGTTCGGGCTTGCCACCCGGTAGCTCCCACAGGCCGCCCAACAGCCCCTCGGTCCGCCGCTTGGCGATGAGAATCTGGCCGTCTCGCCAGACGACGCCGACGGCGATGTCGTAGTGGGGGCGCTTCCGGGCAGGCTGCCGTCCGGGACGCTGGTCTGTCGTCCCGCGGGCGCGCGCCAGACAGAGGCTCTCCAGTGGACATGCCGGGCAGCGGGGCGAGCGTGGCGAGCAGACGCTGGAGCCCAAGTCCATGAGCGCTTGGTTAACATCGCCGGGGCGGTACGCGACGAGGGGTCGGCCCAACTCGCGCAGGGTGTCCGTGTCCGGTTCAGGCAGATCGTAGAGCCGACTCAGGACGCGCCGGACGTTGCCGTCCACCGCCAGGGCTGGTTGGCCGAAAGCGATGCTCGAGACCGCGGCGGCGATGTAGGGACCTACGCCGGGCAGGGTCCGCAGGCTCCGTTCCTCTGCTGGCAATTCTCCCCCATGTTGCTCGACCACGATGCAAGCCGCCGCATGGAGGTTGCGGGCGCGCGCGTAGTAGCCCAAGCCCTCCCACAGTTTGAGCAGCTCGTCCAGATCGGCGGCCGCCAGAGCGCGGATGTCCGGGAAACGCTCGAGGAAGCGCAGGTAGTAAGGGATGACCGTTTCCACTTGGGTCTGGACCAGCATCACCTCCGCGATCCAGACGCGGTAGGGATCGGGGCTGGTCCCCCGCGCTTGCCTGCCCCGCCTCCCACGGCGGGGTTCCCTGCAGAAGCCCGCCCGCCAGGGCAGCTCCCGGCGGTGGGCGTCGTACCAGCGAAGCAACCGCTGCCTCGCCTCGGATGCGGCTGGGCGGACATCTGATTTCCTAGCGCGGGGCTTCAACGCAGCGCGGGCAGGTCAGAGGCGGCGAGTTCGCCCCAGTAGATGATCCGGGCAGGGCCCTCGAGCTCCAGTCGGTCGAAGCCGTCATCGGCGCGGCGCTGGAATCGAACCGTCAGCACGTCCCCGCTTCGAGTTTCGGCCTGCACCGGCGAGTCGATCTGACCGGTGGCGCAGAGCGCGATCGCCGCGGACATCGATCCGCTCCCGCAAGCCAACGTCTCCTCTTCCACGCCGCGCTCGTAGGAGCGGTGACGATCGATGACCTCGACCAGGTGGACGTTGGCGCCTTCCGTGCCGAGCTCGGGCGCGAAGCGTAGCGGCCGACAGATGGGCTGGAGGGGTCCGTCGGGCAGCGACGCGACCTGGACGACGAGATGGGGAACACCCACTTCCACGAGGTGGCCGGTTCGTGTCCCCTCGGCTCCCGTAACGGCGAGATCTGAGGTGAGGTTCGGTTTGACGGCATAGCGCAGCGTCACCAGCTCGCCGGAGAGACGGGCGGCGATATCGCTGCCCTTCGTCTCGATCATCATCTCCTCCGGCGCGAGCCCTTCGCTGAACGCGAAGCGGGCCGCGCAGCGCGTCCCGTTGCCGCAGGTCTCCGTCTCGCCGCCGTCAGGGTTCCAGAAGCGGACGCGGACATCGGCGTCCTTTCGCTCGCTCGCCGCGACCAGGATCAGCCCATCGGCGCCCACCGATGTGCGGCGCGGGCAGAGTGCGATCGCCAGGTCGCTGGGCTTGGGCACGAACCGAGCGCTGGCAGTGTTGATCAGGATGAAATCGTTACCCGCACCTGACATCTTGCAGAATCTCAGTTGGTGACGCTGCGTTTCGTGCATGCTCAGAATGACTCGCCAGCGGGGGAGCAACCAGGCGCGGCGTGCAGCGCTCCTCAAGTTCCTGCGTTGGCTGCCCTCGCGTCATCCTCGACGACCGCTTCGCCTTCCATCTCGGCCTCTGCATCGGCTTCGGCCTCGCGCTCGGCACGGCGTCGTCGCCGCCTGATCAGGACGGCAGCGCCAGCGGCACCTACGACGAGGCCGGCGAGCAGCGGGACCAGCGCGATCAGGGCAACGTGGATCGGGAACTGCCAGGCGAGAAAGACGACGTCGACAACGGTGACGTTCTGCGCGGCGAACAAGATGATGGCGGCTGTCAGTACTATCAGGAGGATTTCTCGTACCCGGGTCATGGCAATCCCTCGACGGTAGCTCGGTTAAACCGTACGCATGGATGAACTATCGCCCTTTACCACCATAAGCTAACTTGGCGCAACTTTCGGCGACAGAACTCCGTGGCGCGAGCCGGGTAGCTGTTTGGGCCCATGGACACTGTGAATCGGGTCTGACGAGATTGCGGAATGCGCTTCACCACCTATGGCAAGTACACGGGTCACCTACTCGAGTCGCTGAACCTCCAGGAGCTGCTCGATCAGCTCGCCGACTTCCTGCTGCAAAGCGGGTTCGCCGGTGGCCCCTACTACCACCCCTTCTGGGGCGAGTTCGGGGACGGGGAGCCTCGGGACAGCTTGGAAGCGTTGAAGGAGGTCATCCTGCAGAAGCTGTTGGAGATGGGGCAGGTGACCCCTGAGATGCTGAAGGCGCTCGCCGAAGAGCCGGACGAGGGTGGCGCGCGCCAGTTGGCCGAGCTCCTGGACGACATCGTGCAGAAGCTCGTCGAGGAGGGTTATCTGAGCACGGAGCAGGTGCCGCAGATGCCGACCGAGGGCCAACCGATGATCGGGCCGGGCAGCGTAGGTCAGGGCGCTGCCCGCTCGGTGAAGTTCAGTCTCACCCAGAAGGGCCTCGACTTCCTCGGCTACAAGACGCTGAAGCACCTGCTCGGCTCGATCGGCAAGTCGAGTTTCGGGGCGCATGAGACGGAAGCCGCACCCAAGCAGTACGAGTTCGGCGACATCCTGAACCTCGACGTGCCCACTACCCTCAAGAGTGCGATCCAGCGTGAGGGCCTTGGGGTGCCGATCAACCTCGAATACGACGACCTGCATGTGCACCAGGCCGAGTACCGGTCATCCTGTGCCAGCGTACTGATGCTCGATTGCTCGCACTCGATGATTCTGTACGGCGAGGACCGGTTCACGCCGGCGAAGAAGGTGGCGCTCGCGCTTGCACATCTGATCCGCACCCAGTATCCGGGCGACACACTGCGGGTGGTGCTTTTTCACGACACGGCTGAGGAGATCCCTCTCACGCAATTGGCTAGGGCGCAGGTAGGACCCTACCACACCAATACCGCCGAGGGTCTGCAACTGGCCCGCCGAATCCTCTTGTCGCAATGCAAGGACATGCGGCAGATCATCATGATCACGGACGGCAAGCCATCCGCCATCACCGTGGCGCCAGGCCAGATCTACAAGAACCCGATCGGGCTCGACGCGCGGATCCTCAGGGAGACCTATCGCGAGGTGAGCCTCTCCCGCCGTGCGGGGATCCAGATCAACACGTTTATGTTAGCCCAAGACTACGCGCTCGTGGAGTTCGTCAAGAAGGTATCTCAGCTCTGCCGCGGAAAAGCGTACTTCACCTCGACCGTGACGCTCGGCCAGTACATCATGATGGACTTCCTGCGCCGTAGGGTTCGTAAAGTGAAGTAGGTTACGCGGAAACCTTATCTCGGAACGTCAGACTCGCTGTTCGGGAGATGTCTCAGGAAGGATCACAAGAAGCCGGTCGGGTCAGCGTCGCGAGCTCCCATGGGGCTGTTCGCTTCAGCGTCAGAGTTCAGCCACGCGCAGCGCGGACCGAGGTGGTCGGCGCTCACGGTGACGCCTTGAAGATTCGGGTGGCGGCGCCGCCGGTGGAGGGTGCAGCCAACTCGGAGCTTGTGAGCTTTCTGGCTAGACGTTTCCGAGTGTCGAAATCGGCGGTGCAGGTCGTGAGAGGTGCTCGCGGGCGAGATAAGCTCGTGGAAGTGCAGGGGATCTCAGAGGACCAGGTCCACGCGCTCTACCGGTGACAGTGAATTCCGGGCTCAAGTGCTGCCGCGCAGCGCTTCCACGTAGGCGGCGTCGAACCTCTCCCACTCTACAGAACTGATCTGCTTGCCCGTTCGCTTCGCGAACTTGCGTGCGGAGCGACGAAAGCGCTGCAACATCCCCTTCCGCCGCCGCCGTGAGACCTGTGGTACTATCCGGCATTTCTCTAGGTCGAGGATGTAGGCTCGTGCGGCCTCGTCGCTCCACTTTATCAGCACGTTCCGCAGGTTGAGGTCTGGGTGCACGACCCCTGCGCGATGTAGCGAGCTGAGCAGGCGTCCGGACGCGGCGAGCGCCTGGAGCCGCTGCCGTGCGTTGAATGTCTCGCCGAAAAGGCAGGCGGCCAAGTCAAGGGCATCAGTGATCTCGTCCCGGGCCACTTCCCCGCGGTAGATGGGGCCGGAGGGGTAGACTACCGCAGCGCTGATCCCCGGCGTGGCGATTCCGCGATCTTGGAGCTTCAGGCCGAGGTAGAGCTCGTTGAACGGGCGGGGGGTACCACCTCTGAGGAAACGATCCCGGGTCAGTGGTGCCAGCAGGCCGCCGTGAGTGAGTCGGCGGACCACCCAGCGGCTGGGCCCTGGCCCTGGAATCAGGTACACCGTCCCTCGCCCCGCAATCACCTCGGCCTCAGGACAGGCGCCGGCGTACGCGTACAGCGTTCCCGCCGTCGCTATCGCCTCGCGCACGAAGAGCAGCGCTTCGTCCCGGGCTATCACGTGCGCGCTGCCGATGCGCTCCCTACGATAGCCTGGGAGATCGTCAGGCAAGAGCACGCTGGACTGCCGAGTACCGTTCATCTGCAGCGAACCTAGGTATGTGCAGAACCGCTGGCAACGCGTTGCGCTGCATTACTGGCAGCGCGAATATGGAGGCGTCGCTGGGTCGGGATCATCTCATCTCTGCTCTAAGGCTTGGTTAGATGCTGTGAAGCGTCGAGCGGTTCTCATCGCCACAGGTTCGCTGATTGCGGCGCTGGCCTGCCCGATACAGAGGCCGCCCGTACCGGCGGAGTACCTTGACTTCCGGGCCGATCTGCAGGCGGCGGTCACCGACACCGCCGTCGTGGTGTTGGAAGGCCAGCCGGCGATGCGGCTTCGGTTGGAGGAACAGCTCACGACACTGGCCGCCATCGTCGGGACTGATTCGTTGCTGGCGACGCTACGACGAGACACACTGCTGGCTCCGCTGGCGGCCCCAATCGATGCGAAGCTGGCGATGACCCTCGGCTCGAAGGACGTAGGGGGTAGTGTTCGAAAGGCCTACCGGAACCGCCACGGCCAACGTCAGGCGGTTGACGCCCTCGTCATCGGTCTGGGTGCAGCGCTTCGTCGCCTGAAGTCGGAGGGCCGAGGGTCTTGGGCGACGGTTACTCTTCGGCGGCGCGAGCGCTGAAGAGCCCTTCCAGGCCGACTCCACGTGTGGCCAGCACTCTCTCAATCGTGTTGCCGATCTTGTTGTTCGGCGTCGATGCGCCCGCGGTAAAACCGATCTTGATCGTGCCACCGGGCAGCCAAGCTCGTTCGGTCACGACCGAGTCGGTGCCGACGACCTTGTGCGTGATCGTTCCGGCATCGGGGTCGATGCACGTGGAGTCTTCGACGTGATAGGTCCTTGTGTGCTCGGCACAGATCCGGGCGAGGTGGTTCGTGTTGCTCGAGTTGTAGCCACCGATGACGATCATGACGTCTGGCGGCGACTTCATCATCTTGATGACAGCGTCCTGCCGATCCTGTGTGGCGCTACAGAGCGTATCGAAGTGGCGATAGTGGCGATCAAGGTTATCAGCGCCGTAGCGCTGTATCATCGCGTTGCGGAACTCTTCGGCGATCTTCGTCGTCTCCGACGCGAGCATCGTCGTCTGGTTCGCGACTCCGATCTTCAGCAGATCCCGGTCCGGGTCGAAGCCCTCGGAGCAGGCGTGCCCGAAGCGTCTTAGGAACACGTCACGCTCGCCACCTTCGACGATGTAATCGCAGAGGACGCGCGCTTCTTGCGGGTCACGGATAATCAGGTAAGCACCACCCGGATGCCGGCTGGCCTGTGAGGCGGTCGCCTTGGTTTCCTCGTGGAAGTACTTGCCGTGAATGATCGCCGTGTAGCCTTCGCGGGCGTAGCTCTCTACGCGCCTCCAGACGTTGAGCACGGAGCCGCAGGTCGTGTCCACGAGCAGGCAGCCGATCTCGCGCAGAGCTTTGAAGTCGTGTAGCGTCACACCAAAGGCAGGGATGATCACAACATCATCCGGTGTGATCACGCCGAAGTCGAAGCGGCCATCGGGGCCGGGCATGAGAAACTCGATCCCCGTCTCCCGCAACCGCTTGTTCACGTGCGGGTTGTGGATGATCTCACCCACGAGGAACAGCCGCCTGTCGGGGAACTTGTGCCGAGCCTCGTAGGCGTACTGCACGGCCCTGTCCACACCGTAGCAGTAGCCAAACTCCTCGGCCAAGCGGATCGTCAGTTCGCCTACCGAGGTGCTGTAGCCGTGCCTTCGCAGCCAGTCCACGACCTGCGAGTGGTACTCCCCTTCGAGCACGGGGAGAATCTCCCGCTTCAGGCCCAGCCCAGTGCGGAAATAGGTCTTCTCGCTCGTCATCGGATGGCAAGCTTACCGGGCAGGGTCGGCGCACGCAAGGCGAGAAGCGGCGAAAGATGTGTGTTCCCGGGTTGCCGCGCAGCCTGAGCAGATGGTTCGCCAGCGTGTCGACCCGAGGTTAGTATTAGGGCACCCCGGCCTGTCGTTGATCAGCTTGGAGGCGAAGATGGTGCGGAAGAAGAAGGAGTACACGCCAAGGAACATCGGCGATCATCAGCTGCGGCCTGAGAGCTTGATGATGGGTTACGGCTACCGGCCCGAGTGGTCGGAGGGCGCCATCAAATGCCCCATCTTTCAGACATCCACGTTCACGTTCAAGAGCGCCGAGGAGGGGAAGGCGTTCTTCGAGCTCGCCTACGGTCTGCGCGAGAAGCGGCCGACGGAGAGCATCGGCCTCATCTACAGCCGACTGAACAACCCGGATCTGGAGATCCTGGAGGACAGGCTCACGCTGTGGGACGACGCGGAGGCTGCGGCCGTGCACACGAGCGGCATGGCAGCGATCGCAACGGCCGTGTTGACCTTCCTGCGGCCTGGCGATGTGCTGCTGCACAGCGAGCCGCTATACGGCGGGACGGAGTACCTCTTCACCGATGTGCTGCCCGAGTTCGGGATCAAGGTGATCAGCTTTCCCGCTGGGGTGAAGGGGCCCGCGGCGGCGGAGCAGATCATGAGTGACAAGGAGACGGCGGACCGTCTCCGGATGATCTTCATCGAGACGCCGGCGAACCCCACGAACGATCTCGTCGACATCACGCACTGTGTGGAGATGGCAAGCCGCCGCGGTAACGGGCGGCAGGTGGTCGTGGCCGTGGATAACACGTTTCTGGGCCCGCTGTTCCAGCACCCGCTGAAGTTCGGTGCCGACCTGGTGATCTACTCGGCCACCAAGTTCATCGGTGGCCACAGCGACCTGATCGCTGGTGCCGTGCTCGGATCGGAGGAGCTGATCAACCAGATCCTCCAGACGCGCACGTTCCTGGGCACGGCGTCGGGACCGTGGACGGGCTGGCTCATCCTGCGCAGTCTCGAGACCGTGAAGCTGCGCATGACCTGCCAGATGAAGAATGCCCGCTACGTGGCCGATTTCCTTGCCGACCACCCGAAGGTGGATCGCGTTCTGTACCTGGGACACATAACGGAGGAGAACCCTCAGTACGAGGTCTATCGGCGCCAGTGCATCGCGCCGGGCGCCATGGTCGCCTTCGAAGTCCGGGGTGGGGAGGCGGAGGCTTTCCGGTTCCTGAACTCCCTCAAGTTGATCCATCTCGCCGTGAGCCTGGGTGGGACGGAATCGCTGGCCGAGCATCCGGCCACCATGACTCACTCCGACGTGCCGGCCGAGGACCAGCCGCGCATGGGGATCACGCCTGCGCTAGTGCGCCTCTCCATCGGCGTCGAGCACCCGGACGACCTCATCGCGGACCTCGATCAGGCTCTCACTGCGGTCTAGTGTTCGGCCACAGTGGTCGTGACGAGTGGTCGACGCGCGGCCACCATCCGCGTCGTGATCACTGTGGCCGAGTACTGGTTTCTGAGGATTGAGAACAGAGAGAAGTGAGGCGCCGGATCTGCTAGCCCGTCTCCGACTGGGCAGGGTTGGGCGGCGCCGGGGCCTCCGCAGCTGCAATCACCTCTCGCTTGAGCCTCCGGAACCATCTCACCGTGCGGCGAACCCCGTCGGCGTAGTCGACCTCCGGCGTCCAGCCGAGGTCGCGTCGTATTCGCGCGCCGTCGAGCAGAATGGGGCACTGGAGCAGATATGAGAACTCGCGCAGCGCGCGACGCTCGGGCCGCAACAGGTCTATGACTCGCAGCCATGCGAGCGGCAGAGAACGCAGTCGTGGCGGCCGGCCGGTGGCCTTGAAGATGAGAGACACGAACACCCGCGGGGTGACCGGGGCGTACCCAGGGGCGGTGTAGTCGGTGCCGCGGGCCTGCCGTCGCCCCAGCGGCGCGATCAGGGCACGGGCGGCGTCCTCCATGTAGAGGAACTCGCGCGGCCGGTCGAGGTCGCCGGGGAACCATACCGTCTTGCCCGCCAGCGCGCGCTCGAACAAGGTGCGCAGGCGCCCCTTCCAGACGCCGGGGCCGTAGACCTCGGGGAGATGTACTATCGTCGCGCCCTGGGCCAGCACCGCCTTCTCGAGGTCGGCTAGGACTGCGCCCAGCCGCGCTGGGCTCGCCTTGGGATGGTCAGGCCCCACCCGCTCGGTCTGCGGCGGACCATAGACCCAGACGTTCCCGGGCATCACGAACTGCCCGGAGGGGCGCACACCCTCGAGGGCGTGCCGCACCGCGTCCCAGTTCAGCGCGAACTGGCGCGGCGGAAAGTCGACGCAGTGTACGACCGCCTCGGCCCCCTCCATTGCAGTGGCGACGTCGGCCCGGTCTAGGATATCCCCCTGAACCACCTCGACCCGCTCCTCCGAGCAGCGGCGACGAAAGTGCTCTGGCCTACGAACGAAGGCGCGGACTTGGTGGCCGGCCCGGATCAGCATGTGCACGCTGGCAAGGCCCAAGGAGCCTGTAGCCCCGGTGACGGTGACCCTCATGCGGCGCAACTTATCACACCACGCTGGGTATGGCGATGAGGTGACTGCCGGGTTGGCAGGAACCGCCGCTGGCGGGAGTCTCGGGAGCCCGAACCATGCCAGGCTGGCGCGGATCGGCTGGCACGAAGGGTGCGAAAAGCGAACCGAGCCCCTAGCTTGGAATTAGCGGGCCGGGGTCCAGCTGGCTGAAACTTGACTGCTAGAGGAGACAAGGATCTTGACGGATAAACCCGAAGCAAGGGCGGCGAGACCAGAGGTGAGGTCCGACAGGCAGCACCTTCCGGTCCTACCGCTGCGTGAGACGGTGGTCTTCCCGGGCGTGACGGCGCCGATCGTCGCTGGCCGGGACAAGACGCTCCGTGCCATCGAGCGGGCGTTGAGCAGCGAGGACGAGGTCAAGCGGATCTTCGCCGTGGCGCAGCGAGAGAACGTGGATGAGCCGACGACCGACGTGCTCTACAACGTCGGGGTCGTCTGTCGGATCGCGCAGATCCAGCGCTTCCCCGGCGGCCTGCAGTTGCTGCTGGAGGGTGAGCATCGGGCGACGGCGCTCCAATACAGTGAGGGCACCCTCGGATTCCTCGAGGCGATCGTGACGCCGCTCATGGATCAGGAGCCGCTCAACCCGGAGGACCCGGCCTTCCAGGGCCTGTTCCGCGAGGTCAGCGAGAAGGCGGCGGAGCTGGGCCGGCATCGCGGTGTACCGGAGGAGATCATCGAGCGCTTCATCCGTGCGGTGGAGGAGCCCAGCGCCCTGGCGGACCATGTGGCTTACTACATGGAGTTGGGTGCGGCGGACAAGCAGGAGCTGCTTGAGACGACGCCCGTGGAGCTCCGCCTGCGGCGTATCCTGGTGCACCTGTATCGGCAGATCGCCATGCTGGAGGCGCAGGAGCACATTCGCTCCAGGGTGCAAGAGGAGCTAGGCGAGCGGCAGCGGGAGATCTACCTGCGCGAGCAGATGAAGGCGATCCGCCGCGAGCTGGGTGAGGAGGACGATGACGCCGAGATCGAGGAGTTGCGGGAGCGGCTCGAGGTGTTGGAGTTGCCGGAGGAGGCGCGCGAGGAGGTCGACCGCGAGCTCAGGCGCCTGCAGCGGGTGAACCGCGAGTCGGCGGAGGCGCAGGTTATCCGCACCTACCTGGAGTGGATCGCCGACCTGCCGTGGAACAAGCGGTCCGATGACCGCCTCGATATCGAGGAGGCGCGGAAGATCCTCGAGGAAGACCACTACGGTCTCGACGACGTGAAGGAGCGCATCCTCGAGTTCCTGGCGGTGGGCAAGATGCGGCGCGAGAAGGCGACGAACGAACAGGAGAAGGCCAAAGCGATGGCCGCCGGCCCCATCCTGCTGTTCCTGGGCCCGCCGGGCACCGGCAAGACGTCGGTGGCTAAGTCGATCGCCCGGGCACTGGGCCGCGAATACGTCCGCGTCTCCCTGGGCGGTGCCCGGGACGAGGCCGACATCCGCGGTCACCGGCGCACCTACGTCGGCGCTATGCCGGGTCGGATCATCCAGGGGATGAAGCGTGCCGGCACCAAGAATCCTGTCTTCTTGCTGGATGAGGTGGACAAGCTGGGTGTGTCGTTCCAGGGCGACCCGTCTGCGGCGCTGCTCGAGGTGCTCGACCCCGCGCAGAACTTCAGCTTCACCGACCACTATCTGGGCGTCGGCTTCGACCTGTCGGAGGTGCTGTTCATCTGCACCGCGAACTTCAAGCACCAGATCCCGGCACCGCTGCTCGACCGCACGGAGGAGACGGAGTTTAGCGGCTACACGGAGCTGGAGAAGCTGGAGATCGCCAAACGCTACCTGCTGCCGCGCCAGCGTGAGGCGGCGGGCTTGAGCGAGGATCAGATCGAGGTCGTTGACGATGTGATCAGCGCGATCATCAACGAGTGGACACGCGAGGCGGGCGTACGTCAGCTCGAGCGCGAGCTGGGCAGCCTGGCGCGCAAGGCAACCCGCGAGATCGCCGAGGGCAAGGCCGAGAAGATCGCGGTCGATCCTGAGAACCTGCGTGATCTGCTCGGCAAGCCGAAGGCGCACCCCGAGAAGATGTTGCCCGAGCCGCAGGTCGGTGTGGCCACTGGTATGACGTACACTCAGGTGGGCGGCGACATCATCTTCGTCGAGGCGAGCGT
>JBDHKG010000132.1:0-8656 GCA_039586495.1 Gemmatimonadota bacterium
TTCGCGGCTCTTCCAGCGCCCGCGCTGACGGACTCCGGCCCGCCCGCACCGATCCGGCACACGACGAGCTGCGTGGTGAGTCGCATAGTCGACGGGGATACCTTCGAATGTAGCCGTGTCGGCCGTATTCGTCTCATCGGGATGGATACGCCTGAGCTCAGTCAGGCGCCCTTTGGCGCCATGGCGACGCAGGCGCTGGCCGCGCTCATCGCCGTCGGATCGTCGGTTGAGCTCGAACGGGACGTGGAGCTGCGAGATCAGTACGGCCGTCTGCTGGCCTATGTCTGGACCCACGGGCTGCTGGTGAACTGGATGCTGGTCCGGCAAGGCTGGGCTGTGCTTCTCACCTATCCACCGAACGTTCAATACGTGGAGTGGTTCAGGGCGGCCCAGCAGCAGGCGCGTGAGGAAGGGGTCGGACTCTGGGCGATCGACGCGTTGGAGTGCTTACCGGTCGATCACCGTCGCGGTCGCTGTGACTGACCGAGGTGGAGCGCCTGGCCAAGCTGATGAAGTTGCAGGGTGACCAGGAGATGGTCCTCGCGCCTTCTGCCGAGGAGAGCGTCGCCTCCTTCCTGCAGCAACGGATGTCGGACGACAGTTCGGAGACCTGGGTCGCGGAGCAGCGCGGCCGGGTCATCGGCTACTGTCTGGCCGTCGTCACGGAGCGGCCACTGGTATTCCTCGAGCGAAGATACGGGAAGATCATCGATCTCGCCGTCACGTCGGAATATCGACGCCGCGGTGTGGGAAGGGCGCTGGTCGAGCACGCGCGCGAGTGGTTCCGCGGCCAGGGTGTGGATAGCATCGAGCTCAACGTGGCAACGTCGAATGACGTTGGGAGAGCGTTTTGGAAGAGCCTGTGGCAACGTCGAATGACGTTGGGAGAGCGTTTTGGAAGAGCCTGGGCTTCGCACCGACTCTCGAGACTCACTATCAGATGTTCTAGGAGCTGAATGGCTATCCCGTGTCCCGGGTGCGGCCGCCACTACGACGTCACGCTCTTCCAGTTTGGCCGCACGATCGACTGCACTTGCGGCTGCCGGGTCGGCCTCGAGCACCGGATCGGCCCGCCCGTCTCGGACGCGGAGCCCCGCTTCATCGCCGACGCCATGCTCGGCCGTCTGGCTCGCTGGCTGCGAACGCTCGGCTTCGACACGGCGTACGACGATGCCATCAGCGACCAGGAGCTGGTGCGCCGCGCCTTCGAGGAGCGACGCTACATTCTGACGCGCGATCGGCAACTGCCGGAGCAGTGGCGAACCAGCAACTGCCTGGTCCTAGAGAGCGACGCGCCCGTAGATCAGCTCCGTGAGGTCGTGGCACACCTCGGGCTCGAGCCCAGTGACCGCCTGTTCACGCGCTGTCGGATCTGTAACGCGAAGCTCGTTCCAGCTGGCAGAGACGAGGTCGAGGCCCAGGTGCCGGCTTCGGTTCGGGAGCACCACAGCGACTTCGTTAGCTGCCCACGCTGCCGCCGTGTGTACTGGGAGGGCTCCCACACGGAGCGGATGATGTCCGTGCTGGCACGCGTGTTCGACAGCTAGAAAGCCCTTTCACCTCTCCGCGACCTGTGCCCTGAGCCGCTCGAGCGCCGCAATCCCGTTCGTGTTCTCCGGGTTCAGCTCCACCGACTTCTCGTAGTTCACGATGGCGAGCTCCAGCTCGCCGGCTTCCACATAGGCCTCGCCCAGGCTGTCGTACGGGTTCCAGGCGTCCGGATACTCCTCCACGTTAAGCGTGAAGATCGCGATCGCTTCCTGTACGCGATCGCTGCGCAGCAGCCGGTACCCCAGCGTGTTGAGCACGTACTCGTCGAAGGCCTCCGGCGGCTGGGTCTCCTTCATCTCGCGGTAGAGCGCGATGGCATGGGCGAGCATCGATTCGAGGATGGTTTGGCCATTCTCGCTGTTCGTGAACCAGACCACGCCGACGCCATGCTCGGGGAAGGTGAGGGCGTAGGCCTTGTACGCGACGTTGTCGCCCCAGTGCCAGAAGGCGCGGCCCGCCTCATTGTCCTGCAGGCCGATCCCCAGCCCCCAGGTCACGCCGGTGTCCACCTCGACCTGCGGCGTCAGCATCGCGACCGCGGTGCTGTCGCTGAGACCAGCCCCGTTCATGACCGCGTGGTGTGGAGCGAGGCGGCGGCGTGCCCTCTACGCGGTTTCCGCTTCTCCAGCAGCTCGCCGTTCGTGCCATGTGGCAGCGCCAGGTTCTCCTCGAAGCGGTCGTCCCA
This sequence comes from Gemmatimonadota bacterium, assembly GCA_039586495.1. Lineage (GTDB taxonomy): Bacteria > Gemmatimonadota > Gemmatimonadetes > Palauibacterales > KS3-K002. Next base: position 2,237 of record JBDHKG010000132.1, read on the forward strand.
GATGTAGCTGCTGTTCGTCATCCCGAGTGGCTCGAAGACCAGCCTCTCCGTCAGCTCCTGGAGCGTTTCGTCGGTGACATCCATGACCGCGAGCTGGAGGTAGCCGAAGCCCTCGCCGGAGTAACGGAACTCGGTGCCCGGGTCGAAGTCGATGGTCAACTGGCCTTCTCGTGGCCGCCAGTTGGGGAATCCGGTCGTGTGGCTCAGCACCATCCGCGGCGTGATCCGCTTGTGGCGCTCGTCCTCGGTGACCTCGTACTCGTAGTAGTCGGCGATCGGCCTGTCGAGGTCGATGATGCCCTGGTCCACGAGCTGCAAGACGGCATAGGCGAATACCGGCTTGCTCAACGACGCGGCCTCGAACACGCTGTTCTCATCCACCGGCTCACCCGTCTCGACGCTACTCACGCCGAACCCGCGGCTCCACTCGATCGCGCTGTCGCTGACGATCACCATGGCGAGGCCGGTGACCCCGGCGCTGTCCATGAGCGCGGGGATCACCTGCTCCAGTTCCGCCAGGCGCTCCGGTGAGGTCAGGGTGGCCAGCCGCTGAAACGGCTCACTGGCCTCTTGGCCGCACGCCTGCAGGCCCAGGACGATGGGCAGAGCGAGTACGAACAGGTATCGTATGCGCGTTCTCATGCTGAGCTCCTGGCAGTTCCGGTGATGGGGTTCACCTCTTGGATGCCTGCGGGCGCGGGAGCGTTGTAAGATGGGGCTGGCGCGCCGGCGCCCCTACCGGCCGGGCGCGCGCTCGCGGCGCACGCGCTCCCTCTGCCGTGTTACGGCCCGATCCAGCATCCAGGTGACCGCGTAGAGCGTGACGATGAAGACCGCGACGCCGACCCACGTCAGCACGCCTCCGTTGCCCAGGAACATGAGCAGACAGCCGACGGTCGCGACCAGCAGCGCGGCCGCCAGCGGCAGCCTGGGCACCGTCGTCTTCAGGCTGTGCTTGCCCCACTCTTCCTCGGGCAAGAGAACACCTTGCTCGCGCAAATCGTCGATCGTCATGCTCTGGTCCAGGTGACGGCTCGTCGCGGCGTATCGAGGAAGAACTCGATCGTGTCCAGCATCCACGACTTGACGAAGCTCCGGCGGTGCTTGACCAGCATCAGCCGACCCGAGGCCAGCCGTGCGATTCGCTCGGGTATGTAGCCGGCGACCTGCTTGCGGAACCAGCCCTCGCGCGACGCGCCCAACATGGTGAGATCGTATTCCTCGGACATCTCGACCACCCGGCGGACCAAGCGGTCCGTCTCTTCGATCAGGATGGTGCGGCGGGCCGATTCGTTGGACTCTGGCCCCACCCCCAGATCCGCCAGCCCGGTGTAGAGCTCCTCCGTTCGTGCCGAACGTTTGCGAGCCTCCAGCCCGGGCGGAATGGCGTGGTAGAGCTCGAGCGCCGCGCCTTTATGCTCCTCGAGCATCTGGCCGATCTCGAGCATCAGGCGCGCCTGCTGCGGGTAGGCCACCGGGATCAGGATCCGACCGAGATCGTCGAGATCGTCGGCACGCAGCACGATCACGTGGCAGTCGGCGTTCCGCATCACGCGATCGATGTTACGGCCGATCGCGGTACGCGGATGGCGGCGCGGGCCGTGCCAGCCCATCACCACCATGTCGATCTTGCGCTCCTCGACCTCATCGATGATCGCGCGTGCCGGGCTGTGCGCGATCCGGATGGTGGAACTGAAGGGTGTGCCGTGCGCGGCGATCATGTCGCTGGCCTGGTCCAGCACTTCGTCTCGCGCCGCCCGGATATAGCGGTGCCCCACCTGCAGCGGAGTCTGACTCGGCACCGTGATCACGTGCAGCAGGATCACCTCGCCGTCGTGCGAGTCCGCCATCAGCGAGGCGAAGTCGATCAGCGCGCGTGCGCGCGCCGGGTTCGCCACCGGTACCAGGACGCGATAGCGTTCCTCGCCGCCCAGCCCGTGCGCCAGCACGACCGGCGTCGCGTACTTCTCGCGCTCGCGTTTGCGCGCGTAGGTGTGGTGGATCAGGAAGCCGCAGCCGATCCAGCCGGCCACGAAGTACCAGGCGATCGGCGAGAAGTGGAACATGAACCCGGCGATCCCGACCATCAGCAGGATGGCCAGGATGGGTATGACGGGGAAGAACGGTGTCAGGAACCCGTAGTCCAGCATCGCGCCGTATTTCCGGCGGATCGTGATGATCGCGAGGTTCACCTGCAGGAACAGCAGCAGGAACATCACGTCCGCCGCGGCCGCCACATCGGCGATCGGTATCGCCAGCGCCATGAAGATGATCAGGCCGCCGCTGGCCAGGAGCGCCAGGTAGGGCGTCCGCGTGCGCTCGTGCACCCTCGAGAAGAAGTCCGGCAGGTTACGGTCCCGGCCCATCGCGAACGAGACGCGCGTCGAGCTGAAGGTCGTAGCGTTGAGCGCCGACATCGTCGAGAGCAGGCCGCCGATGAGCAATAGCGTCGTGCCGAGCGGCATGAACTGGCGTGCCGCCTCGGCCAGGCCCAGCTCCGCGTGCACGCCCAGCCACTCCCACGTCGGTTGGCCGGAGCCCGTGTCCACCGCGCCCAGCGCCGTGATCGCCACCAGGATGTAGATGGGGATGACGACGGCCAGCGACCAGAAGACGGCGCGCGGGATGTTCCGTTTCGGGTGCCTCACCTCCTCGCCTGCCTGCACGATGATCTCGTACCCCTCGAAGGCGATGTAGGTGAGCCCCATCGCGGTGAGCACGCCGCCCAGTCCCTTCGGCGTGAGCGGCGTGAAACGCTCCCAGGACGTCGGCTCGCCGAACATGGCGTAGAGCCCGCTCGCCACGAACAGCCCGATCACCAGCAGCTTCGCGACCGTGACGATGTTGCCCGCCAGCCCGGTCTCACCCACGCCCTTGAAGTTGATGGCGATGAACATGAGCGCGATCGCCACCGCCAGCGGCTTCTCCAGCGTGGCGCCGCTCAACCCGAACAGAGTCCAGCCGAGCTCGTCCAGCACCAGGCCCAGATAGGCGCCGAAGCCCAGCGCGTAGAGGCTGCCGGCCACCGCGTGCGCGAACCAGCTCATCCAGCCGGCCAGGAACGCGTTGGCACCGGGCAGTCCCTCTTTGACCCAGAGGTAGCCGCCGCCCGCCTCGGGTATCGCGGAGCCGAGCTCGGCGTAGGCGAGCGCGGTGAGCAGGGTGACGATGCCGTTGCCGGCGAAGGCGAGGATCAGGCCGGGGCCCGCCGCGCCGGCCGCGATCCCGGTGAGCACGAAGATCCCGGCCCCGATCATCGCGCCGACCCCCACCATGGTGATGGTGAAGAGCCCGAGCTCGCGGCTGAGTTCGGTCTTGGGCTCGGTTCGCGGCATCGGCTGCGCCGGCTATCGGAAGCGCGCTAGCGGCTGGCGAGCCCGCCGGCGATCTCGCCGCCGTCGATCACGAACGTCTGGCCGGTGATGAACGGCGCCTCGTCGGAGGCGAGGAAGGCGAACAGGGCGGCGACTTCCGCCGGGCGGCCGTGTCGGCCCAGCGGGATCTTGCGGTTGACCTCGTCGATCATCGCTTGCGTGTACTCCGCCTCCTGCATCGGCGTCATGATGTAGCCCGGGCAGACGGCGATAACTCGGACGGTGGGCGCGAGTTCCAGCGCCATCGAGCGGGTCAGCTCGACCACGCCGGCCTTCGACGCGTTGTAGTCGGCGTAGAACGGGTAGCCCATCAGCGCGCTGGTCGAGCCCATGTTGAGGATCACACCGCCGCCGCCCGCAATCATCCGCCGCGCCGCCTGCTGCGCCACATAGAAGACGCCGTGCAGGTTGACATCCATCACCTGCCGCCACTCCTCCGGCGTGATGTCGAGGAAGGCGTGACGGATGCTGATGCCGGCGTTGTTGACCAGCACGTCCAGGCCGCCGAGCAGCTTGTCCAGCTCGTCGAAGGCGCCTGCGACCTGGTCGGGATCGGAGACGTCGGCCTGGATGACGCCGGCTAGCTCCGGCAGCTCCTCTTTGATGCGCTTGCAACCGGATTCATCCCGGTCGAGAACCACGACCCGCGACCCCTCCTCCAGGAAACGCGCCGCCGTCGCCGCACCGATCCCGCTGGCTCCGCCGGTGATCAGTACCCGTTTGTCTTTCAGGCCACGCATGCTCGCTCCTTGTCAGGATCCGGCCAGGCCGCCGCCGTCCACCACCAGCGAGATGCCGGTGACGGCGGCCGCCGCGTCGCTGGCCAGGTAGAGTGCCGCCTGTGCGATGTCCTCCGGTTGCGCGATGCGGCCCAGCGGGCGCTGTGCCGCCTCGGCCAGGAATTCTTCGATCGGCACGCCGAGTTGCTCCGCCTCAGCACGCAGCATCGGCGTGTCGGTATCGCCGGGACAGATGCAGTTGACGCGAATGCCCTGCTCGCCGTGATCGAGGGCCATCGCCCGGGTCAGCTGCACGACGGCGCCCTTCGAGGCGCAGTAGGCGGCGGCCCGGCGGCCGCCCACGAGCCCCCAGCCCGAGGCGATGTTGATGATGGCACCGCCGCCGGCCTCCGCCATGACGGGGATGGCGTACTTCGAGAGCAGAAAAACGGACTTGACGTTGACCGCCATCGTCCGGTCCCAGTCCTCCTCGCTCATTTCCGGCACTGAGGCGCGGCGGATGATGCCGGCGTTGTTGACCAGGATATCGAGACCGCCCAGCTCGGCGACGGTCCGCTCCACCGCGCCCCGACAGTCCTCCGATCGGCTGACGTCGCCGGCCAGGAAGAGCGCCTGGCGTCCTGTCTCCCCGATCTCCCGGACCGCCGCAGTGCCTGCCTCCGTGTCCAGATCGATCACCGCCACGGCGGCGCCGGCCCGGCCGAAGGTCAGGGCGATGGCCCTCCCGATGCCCGACGCACCGCCCGTGATCAAGGCCACCTTCCCCTTCAGAACCTCTTCCATCGAGATCGCCTCACCTGAGACTGGACTCTCATCCCGCGATTTCCGCCATGCGGTACGCATTCGGACGCGACCGGCGCGAGCAACTAGGCGCAGCAGGAGACCCTGTAGACTGCGGCGCCACGGTAGCCAGTGACAACCCTGTAGTAGCCGCAGAGGTAGAGGTCTGTTGCCACGTCTCCGGTATCGACGAGAAGGGGTCTTCCTCTCAGGGAATTCAGCTTCTCGGGTGTGGCGACCACGATGATGTTCTCCTTTCCCACTCTCCTGATGACATCAGGTGAGATCTGTTGGTTCCCCCTGCCGAGGAGGAATCCCTGGCCGCCCACCGGTGTGAGAATCAAGCTACACGTGGTGTTGACTGTCTTCTCGAGGATCTCGCGCTCGCTTATGTCTTTACCGATCTGTCTCCCTGCGCGGATCATGTCGACGCCCAGCAGGCTGTTGTCGACGCCCAGCATCTCCATGAGTGGCCTGCATGTGGTCCCCGGACCCACAATGTAGCAGCGATCATCGGTCATGCGCTCGACGAGTCCTGCGGCAATGGCCCTCTGAATCGTCCGTTCATTGGGAGCGCTGGCTGCCTTGGGACTCTGTAGGAGGCGCCTGGCGTCGGGGATCTTCAAGTACCCGTACAGGCGCGCAGAGAGGATGTCCCGCCGATAGTCCTCTTCGTTGATGTCCATCACCTCTGCCTCCTTCACACGAGCGATCTCTCCCATGAGAAAGGATGCCGTGACCTGACCGGCCGCAGCGGGACTGGAAGCAAAGACTGCGGAATGAATCTTCACACCTGCCGGAATCCCAAGGACGGTAACAGAGGTACCGATGGCACCACAGACGTCCCTGGCGGTGCCGTCACCGCCCGCGAACAGCAGTAGATCGACGCCCCGGTCAGCCATTTGGCGAGCGGCTCTTGCGGTGTCTTCCGGAGTCGTGCGCGGAGACGAGCCGGATCCGATCACCTGCGGCTTGAGCCCGCATGCAGTCGCGGGCGCTTCGCCCATGACGCCGCTGAAGGTGAGGAGCACGAAGCTGTCGCTAACTGGGAGGAGCGCCGCCAATGCCCGTTCGGCTCGTTTCTCAGCCTGTGGAAGGGCACCGAGTTGTTCAGCCCTCTGGAGTATCTCGGGACCGTCCGTGCCCTTGAGGCCGACGGTGCCACCCATGCCGGCCACGGGATTGACGATTAGGCCCAGTGTCTTCATTGGGCGGCCTGCTCGCTAGCTCCGGATCTTCGCCGCGGTTCTCCCGTGCTTCTTGAGAAAGGCCCTCCACGTCACGGCCCACTTCTCCGGATCGTCGAGGCTGCTTTCATCGATCTTGTGCACGACGCTGTTGTGCGGCGCGCGCTTGACCGTCTGTGGCTCGGTCCTCGCCTCCGCTACCACGTGTCGCAACCCGTCCAGGTACTCGTCCAACTCCTCTTTGGAATAGGACTCGGTGGGCTCGATGGTGAAAGGCTGGGGCACAACGAACGGATGGTGGCTCTGCCACAGGTGGAAACCGAAGTCGGCCATGCGGCG
>JBDHKG010000133.1:0-6655 GCA_039586495.1 Gemmatimonadota bacterium
CGGGACTATCGCGGGCACCGTGCCGGCGCTGACCTTGCCCTGGTCCAGACTGGGCGAGCTGCTGAAGGAAGGAGGTCGGGGCGGCACGGCTGGAGGCAGCCGGGGCAAGACGCGGAAGCTGCTCGTCGTCGCCGAGTTCGCGATCGCGTTGAGCGTGCTGATCTGCGCCGGTCTTCTGACAAAGAGCCTCGTTCACCTTCAGACTGCCGACCTGGGCATCGATGAGGCGGGCGTGGTCACGTTCCAATTGGCTCTGCCGGATGATCCCTACAGCGAACATTCCGCATTCGACAATTTCCTCACCGTTCTCGAGCAGCGACTGAGCGCATTGCCGGGAGTGACTGCCGTTGGCTTTTCGACGGCGCTGCCGCCCGATCGGCTCGGCCTGACCAACAACTACACGGTCGAAGGAGAAGAACCCGGCCCGGGCGAGCCCCAGTTGACCGCAGAGTGGCTCTTGGTGACCGGAAGCTACTTCGATGCGCTACGAATACCGCTCCTACGCGGTCGCAGCTTCACGCCATCTGATCGTGAGGGACAACCGGGCGTCGTGGTCGTAAGCGAAGCGTTTGTACGGAAGCACTTCCCGGAGGAAGATCCGCTGGGTAAACGCCTGAAGAGCGGTAGTTGGAGTCCAGAGGCTCCGTGGCTCACCGTCGTAGGCGTCGTGGGTGACGTCACCTACCAGAGCGGCGCCGCCGGGGGCGTCAATCCCACTGTGTACACCGCATATCGCCAGAATCTCGCGCGGCACGCACCCTACGTCGTGATGCGTGCTCGTGGGGATCCGGAATCCCTGGTTTCCCAGGTCAGAAGGGAAGTGAGGGCGCTCGAGCCGCGCACACCTCTCCGCGACGTGGCAACGATGGAGCAGCTGGTTCGGGGTTCGACCGCCGTGCAGCGGTTCCGCGGCACCCTGTTCGTGTTGCTGGCATTCGTGGCTCTCGTGATGGCCGCAACCGGAATCTACAGTGTCATCTCCTACCACGTCGCTTCCCTCCGGCGTGAAACGGCGATCCGCCGAGCTTTGGGCGCCAGAAACGTGCAGGTAGTGGGAGCGGTCCTGAGACAAGCGCTCCTGCTGGCAGCCCTGGGTGTGATCGTTGGGAGCGCCGGAGCGCTGTTGCTCACGCGTGCGCTCACCGCGTTCCTGTTCGAGGTGAGTCCGACCGACGCGACCACGTTCGCAGGCGCCGCGCTGGTTCTCATCGCGGTCGCCATAGTGGCATGCCTGGTTCCCAGCGTACGTGCGTCTCGCGTGGATCCGGTGACCGTGCTGCGGGAGGAGTGAGGCACCCCGCATCCGCACTCGCTGGGACTCGGCCTAACGTCGCTTCCAGCTCCGCAGCCCTCTCGCGCGCGGTCGCTCTTCCGGAAACCCGTAGCTTGTCGGCCCCGTACGGTACACCGGTCTTCGATCCGATCCACCCGGAGGAGCGCCGTTGAGCCGCCGCTTGACAGGACGGGGCGGAGATGCTACTGTAGTAGCACATTGCTACTAGATTAGCATACGGGCCAACCCTGGCCCGCTTTCAGGCATCTCACACATCGAGAGCGACTCATGCGCCAACCTGACTTGAGTAATCTGGGACGCCGCGAACGGCAGATCGTGGAGGCGCTCTACCGGCTGGGACGCGCGTCGGTACACGATGTTCTCGGCGAGCTGCCGGATCCGCCCAGCTATTCCGCCGTGCGGGCCATGCTCGGCAAGCTGGAGCAGAAGGGCTATGTCACACACGAGGAGGAGGGCCCGCGCTACGTGTATCTGCCGGTCGTGTCGACGGAGCGCGCACGCCGCAGAGCGCTGCGGCATCTGGTGGACACCTTTTTCGAAGGCTCGGCGGAACGGGCCGCGCTGGCGCTGATCCAGCTCTCGGACGCGGAGATCTCCGACGAAGCCCTCGAACGGCTCGCCGCACTCGTCAGGCGCGCTGAGCAAGAAGGACGGTAGCCATGTCAATGACACTCCTCTTGGATGCGGCGATCAAAGGTACGATCTACCTCGCTTTCCTGTTCGCCCTTGCTGGCCTGCTGCGGCGGGGGTCCGCCTCGGTTCGCCACCTGCTCTGGAGCCTCGGGCTGATTGGGCTGCTCTTGCTGCCGGCGCTCTCGCTGGCGCTTCCGTGGCGGATCGGGATCCTGCCTGCCGTTGATGCGGTCGGAGTGCCGGCGGTGGACGAAGGCGCAACGCAGCTCCGCGCCGGTGAGTTGGGATCCCAGCCGCTATGGGCGGGCAAGATGGAGGACGGGTACGCGCTCCCGGCTGCCCGCGCGGAGCCCACAGGCCGAGGGGTGGCGGTTGCGCGACCGACTTCCGCCGAGTCACCCACGGCGAACCTTGACCTGCGCGGGCTCGCTCAGCTCCCCGAGGCGATCGCGATCCTCTGGGTTGTGGGGATGCTGGTTGTGGTAGGTCGGCTGGTCGCGGGCTCGATGATGATCTGGACGATCACTCGGCGCGGGAGTCGGCTGGACGAGCCGTCCTGGCAGCGGCTGCTCAATCGGGCCGCCATGCGGCTCGGCCTTGTGACTCCGGTTCGTCTGATCAAGAGTCGGCACGCCCCGGTACCGTTCGGGACCGGGATGTTCAGTCCCGTGGTCGTGTTGCCGGATTCGGCGGAGGGCTGGAGTGACGAACGCCGATTCGCCGTGCTGCTGCACGAGTGTGCGCACTTCCGCCGCGGCGACGCCATCCCGCAGCTGATCGCGGAACTGGCCTGCGCGGTCTTCTGGTTCCACCCGCTCGTCTGGCTCGCGGCGCGCCGGCTGCGTTCCGAGAGCGAGCGCGCCTGCGACGACCTGGTGCTGCGGGCCGGTACCCGGCCGTCGGAGTACGTCGGGCATCTGATCGAGATCGTCCGCGGCGCCGGCCGCTCGTGGGCGCTTGCCGTTGCGCAGCCGATGGCGCGGCGCTCCGAGTTCGAAGGCCGACTGCTCGCGATCCTCGAGCCTGGCATCAAGCGCCACGGCCTCACGCCCGCCCGCGGGTTGAGCGTGGTGTTGGCGGTCATGCTCACGGCGGTCCCCCTGGCCGCGATGGGCCCGGAGCGGGCGGTGCTGCCGGCGGACAAACTAACCGAGGGGAACGTGCTGGACGGAGCTCCGCAGGTGAACCGCGACGCGCACGAGACCAGTGATCGGGCCGCGGTCACGATGCCGGTCGCCGAGACGGGGAGAGCGGCCGAGTCTTCGGCAGGCGCGCCTGCCGAGCTGGGGAATCGCGATGTCGGGACACGGTCCCAGGACCCGGGCGCGGCCCAGCGCGTGGATCGCCCGGACCCGGTGGCCGCACTCGTCGTTGCACTGGGCGACGAAGATTCCGAGGTCCGGAAGACGGTCGTGGCGGCGTTGGCCAGCCTGCAGGACACGGCGGCGGTGCAGGCGCTGATGCAGGCGCTGCTAGAGGATAGCGATCCCGAGGTCCGCGAGGCGGCGGCCTGGGCGCTGGGTGAGATCGAGGACGCGCGAGCCATCTCGGCGCTGGGAGACGCGTTGCAGCGAGACGAGGTGCCGGCGGTCCGCCTGATGGCCGCCTGGGCGCTGGGTGAGATCGAGGACCCACGCGGGGTCGAGCCTCTGGGCTCCGCCATTGACGATTCCGACCCAGAGGTCCGCCTGGCCGTGATCCACGCGTTGGGTGAGATCGAATCGCCGGGTGCTATCGAGCCGTTGGGCTCAGCGTTGCGCGATAGCGATCCCGAGATCCGCGAGTATGCGGTCTGGGCGCTCGGCGAAATCGAGGATGCGCGGGCCGTGCCGGCGCTCGCCGACGTGCTGGCGTCGGATAGTGATGTGGCTGTGCGGAGGAAGGCGGCCTGGGCGTTGGGCGAGATCGAGCACGGCAGCGGGGTGGACGCGTTGGCCGCAGCGCTCTCTGATGAAGACGCCGAGGTCCGAGGCCTGGCCATCTGGGCGCTTGGGGAGATCGAAGATCCTCGTGCCGTCGATCCGCTGGCCGGTCTGCTCCGGGACTCCGATGTCGAGGTGCGGCAGCAGGCGGCGCGAGCGCTCGGCGAGATCGAGGATCGTCGGGCTGTGGATCCGCTCCTAGAGGCTCTGCGGGACTCCGACGCCCGGGTCCGTGAGCTGGCAGCGTGGGCGCTGGGTGAGATCGAGGATCCCAGGGCCGGTCCGGGACTGGCCGCGGCGTTGGAAGACGCGGAACCTGCGGTGCGCCGCAGGGCGATCTGGGCCCTGGGTGAGATCGAGCTGCGCAGCGCGCCGCCGGCGCTGATCGAGGCGTTGCGGGACGAGGACATCCGGGTCCGCCGCCTGGCGTTGCGTGCTCTGGCGGAGATGGAGGACCCCGCAGCCGTCCCCGGAATGGCTGCACTCTTCCACGCCGCTGACGCCGACACCGAAACCCGACGCGCGGTCATCAGGGCGCTCGCGGAGATCCATGACCCGGCCGCCTACCAGGTGCTCGTCGAGGCGTTGAACGACGAGGACCCGGAGATCCGCAGGGCCGCGGCACGAGCCCTGGGTAGGAGAGAGTGATGATCCTGCGACGCATATCGTGGGTTGGCGCCGCGGCTGTTGTGGCCGTGGTGGGAGGCGCGCTCTGGCATCTTTCGCCCGCTGTCGCGGTCTCCGCGCAGATGGCGGAGCCCGACTCGCTCTTCGCCGTGCGCTTTCTCGCCGGTGTCCGTGGCGCCAGCCCTCTCGCCTGCGACATGATTGTGCGGTCGCTGGGCTCCGGCTGGGGCTGGTGGCGTCTGAACCGCGACCCTGACGCGGTGCGCGACCACCAGGATGTGCTGCGCTGGGCGACCCAACGCTCGAGTGACCCGAGTGTGATTCCGCCGCTGCGGGCGGGTTTGGAGGATTCGGACGCGTGTGTCCGTCGGGTATCAGCGCGCCTGCTCGGCCGCACGCGCCACCCGGCCGCTGTGGAAGCGCTGCTGGACGCCCTCGCGAGCCCTAGCGTCATTACGCGTCAGCTCGCCGCCGTCGGTCTCGGCTATGCCGAGGACGGTTCCGCGGTGGATCCGCTTCTCCGGGCGCTACGTGACGATGCGGCGTCGGTGCGCGCGGCCGCTGCCTGGGCCCTGGGCGAGATCGAGGATGGCCGCGCCGTGGCCCCTCTTGCACGACTCCTTCGCGGCGACCCGGATCCGGGCGTCCGTCGTGCGGCTGCCCTGGCCCTGGGCAGCATGTTCTAGCTTGTCACTTGCCGTATGCTCCCGGAGGCGGTCGGTGATTTCCTACCTTCATCGGACTAGCGGGAGCTGCGTTGGCGAGTGGGACGTCAGGCGCCGGCGGCCTGCGGCCCTCTGATGGGAATCACATGGTAGTCCGACAGGACGCGCGGCGGGACCGCCACCCGCAAAGCGTTCACCACCGCGAGGAGGTCGATGATCTCCTGGGTGATGGCCCCGGCAACGGGAGGCAGGTAGCCCGCCGCGGCGAATGCCATTCCGATGACGCTCAACGCCATACCACCGACGGCGCTCTGCAGCGCGATCGCGCGCATCCGCCGGCTAATATGGAAGAACTCGTCCACTCTGTGCAGCGAGCTGTCCATGATCACCGCGCCCGCCGCCTCTGCCGTGATGTCGCTGTGCTGCCCGAACGCGATACCGACGGTGGCCACGTTCATCGCCGGGGCGTCGTTGATGCCATCTCCGAGGAAGATCGTGTTCGTTCGCTTGGTTTCTTCCCTTACGAGCTCGAGCTTCTCTTCCGGGCTCTGGCCGAAGTACGCATCTTCGATCCCCACCTGATCTGCTAGGTATCGCACCTCCGACTCTCGGTCGCCGGACACGAGCATGACCCGCTCGAGCTGGTGCTTGGGTCTGAGATGGGTGATGAACGACGCACCTTCCGCACGCACCTCGTCTCGGAACCTGAACGTCGCGGCGTAGCGCCCATCGATCATGATCACGCACTCTAGGCCCCCGATGATAGGCGGAAGCAGAGCGTCGAGTTCCGGGCGGCGCGAGACGAGCTCCTTGCGGCTGGTGACCTCGACCTTCTTCGCGTCGATCGTTCCCTGTAAGCCTTCGTGCGCCCGCTCGCTGATCTCGGAGGCGTCGACGAGGGGAAGGTTGGCCGCGCGAGCGGCATCGAGAATCGCGCCCGCAAGCGGGTGCTTCGAGTAGCGCTCGAGGCTGGCAACCACCGACAGGACTTCTGACTCTCTCAGGCCGGGCTCGGTGATGATCTCCGTCAGCTTCGGCCGGCCGTAGGTCAGAGTGCCGGTCTTGTCGAAGATCGCGGTGCGACACTCATCGATGCGCTCGAGCACGACAGGATCCTTGACGATGATCCCGCGTCGGGCCGCCAGGGAGATCGACCCGATGATCGCCACAGGAATGGCGATGAGTAGTGGACAGGGCGTCGCAACGACGAGTACGGCGAGGAAACGGATGGATTGGCCGCTGATCGCCCAGGCGCCCAGCGCGATGGCGACCGCCAACGGTGTGTAGTACGCTCCCAGCTGGTCGGCCAACCGTCGCAGCTTGGGACGGCTCTGCTCGGAGGCGCGCATCACCTGCATGATCTTCGCGTAACGGGAGTCGACGGCGAGCTTTCCCGCCCGGATCGTCAGGACCGTATCGCCGTTGATGGCACCCGAGAGCACCTCCGACCCCGGCGTCTTCGATATGATGTAGGGTTCGCCGGTTAGGTAAGCCTCGTCCATCACGCCGCGGCC
>JBDHKG010000134.1:0-6635 GCA_039586495.1 Gemmatimonadota bacterium
TCTGCAGTGTCTCTTCCGTCAGCCCACGCACGAGTTCCACCTTGTAGCCGTTGCGCGTCATCGGCCGGGCACCCTCAATGCTGGCCGCTGCTGCACGAGAGATGGTCTCATCATCCAAACGACTACCGGAAAGCACTTCCTCGGCATCGACGGCTCGCCACGGGATCGGTGCGACTCCCGAGAGCACCATGCGTGCCCCCTCGACGTGGCCGTCGGCTTCGCTCAGCGCCACAGCCACACCCGCAAGAGCGAAGTTCCAAGCTCCCCGAGCGCGCACCTTTCGGTAGATGCTGCGCTGACCGGCTGCGGGTGGCGGAAGCAGAACCTCGGTGAGCAGCTCACCGGGCTGGAGAACGGTCTCACGCCGGACATCCTCGCTGGGCAGAACGAAGAAGGACTCCATTGACAGAAGCCGCGTTCCACTCGGAGACGCCAGGCGGACGCGGGCGTCCAGCGCGACGAGCGCCGGGGCCGTGTCCGAGGGATGCACGATATAGCAACGGTCCCCTCCGAAGATGCAGTGATACTGGTTCTCGCCGGCGATGGCGTAGCACGTCGCGCCGGCCTTGCGCAGGCAGTCGAAGTCACCGCGGAAATACCAGCAGCGCGGTCGCTGGCACAGGTTGCCGCCCAGCGTTCCCTGGTTGCGCAGTTGGGGACTGGCGGCTGATGCCGCACCCTGTGCCAGTGCGGTGTAGCGCTCGACGATGAGAGGGTGCGCGGCGACCTCGGCGAGCGTCGCCAGCGCGCCGATACGAAGGCCGCCGTCCCGGGTCGGGCTGATCCGGCGCAGCTCCTCCAGGTCACCGATCGCCACCACCTTCCGGGCGGAAAACACTCCATCCCGCAGACAGCCCAACAGGTCAGTGCCTCCTGCATGCAGAACGGCGCCCTCGGATCGGGCGTGCTCCAACGCTTCGCTGAGCGAACCGGGGCGAACGTAGGTGAACTCAGGCAACATGGTTCATTCCCCTCCTCTGCTCTCGGCCAGCAGCTGGAGCATCTGCTCTGGAGTGATGGGGGCATTCGTGACGCGAACGCCGGTCGCGTTGTAGACCGCGTTGGCGATGGCCGCGGCGGTCGGAATGGTGGCGGGCTCGCCGAGCCCCTTGGCCCCGGTCGTGTTGCACTCGGTGTCGTTAGGATCTATCGGCACACAGGTCTGATCGAGCGGGACGTCCTTGGCCGTAGGGATCTTGTAGTCGTGCCAGTTGGCGTTGACCATCTTGCCGGTCTGTCTGTCCAGAACGCGTCCCTCGGTGAGCCCGAAACCGATTCCCATCGTCATCCCACCGAAGACCTGGTTCTCGTAGGTGAGGCGGTTCATCACGCGACCGCTGTCGTGGGCCGCCACCAGCCGCAGGACGCGCACCTCACCGGTCAAAGTGTTCACCTCGACCTCGGCGAATTGTGCCGCGAAAGGAAGAGGGATCTTGCCTTCGGGATGCGGGTGGCGGCGTCCGACTCCCACGATGACCTGTTGCTGCCGGATGCCCCGGACTTCCCCAAGAGTTATTCCCTGTTCCGGCTCATCGGCGGGGAAAATCCTGCCGTCCTCCAGGACGAGGTCATCAGCCGGCCGGTCGAGCTGTCGGGCGGCGGACTCGATGATCTGGCGTTTGACCTCGAACGCGGCGGCACGCACGGCGGGCGCGTTGGCAACGACCGTCTGGCTTCCTCCACTGTTCGGGGCAAACTGGGTTGTCCCCGAGTCAGCATGCTCGATCTGGATCCGCTCGATCGGCACGCCCAACTCTTCGGCCACGACCATCGCCATGATGGTCTTGGTGCCCGTGCCGATGTCGCTGGCCCCCATGTTCAGGTTCACGCTGCCGTCGGCGAACAGCTTCACGATCACCGTCGAACGTGGGTTTCCCATATAGCGCCACATGGCGGCCGCCACGCCGACGCCACGGCGTAGATGCCCATCTCCGCGCGCTCGCTGGCGCGCCGCCGCCCACCCGAACGTCCTCGCGCCTTCCGTCAGACACTCTCTCAGCCCGTTGCTCGTGAAGGGCAGCCCTGCGCGCGTGTAGGGCGCGTAGCCCGGCGTTTGCAGAAACGACACGAAGTTCTTCAGCCGAAACTCGACCGGGTCCATTCCGATCTCTTCCGCGAGGGCGTCCATCATCTGCTCCAGCGCCCAGGCGCAGGGTGGCTCGCCGGGCGCCCGCATGGCGCGCGCCCTGCCGGCGTTGGTGTGGACATCCGTTCTTTGGGTGCGGACGTTCGGGCACAGGTAGAGGTTCTGGACCAGGTAAGGGGAAACCGCGCCCGCCGGGTAGGCGCCGACGTTACCCAAGAATACGCCGTCCAACGCCGTCAGTGTGCCGTCACGCTTCACGCCCGCCTTCAACTTGATCAGGTTGGCCGGTCGGTTGCCTTCTGACAGGAACGACTCCTCGCGTGTGAGCGCCAGCTTCACCGGACGCGCCGTCCTACGGGCGAGCAACGCGGCCATCACTGTGTACTTGCCCGTGCTCAGCTTGCTACCGAAGCCACCGCCCACGTAGTGGCAGATGACGCGAATCGAGCTCAGCGGAAGACGGAAGTAGCGGGCAAGATCCTGCTGTCTGTCGAAGACGCCCTGCGTCGAGTCCCAAACCGTCAGCCGATCGCCGTCCCAGCGAGCGATGGAAACGAAGGTCTCCATTGTCGCGTGGATCTCGCACGGCGTCCGGTAGGTCTCTTCGAGAACTACATCCGCCTCGGCGAAGCCCGCTTCGATGTCTCCCCGCTCATAGGCTTCGGATACGGCGAGGTTTCCATCTTGGTGAATTGCTGGCGCCTCCGGATTCAGTGCTTCCTCCATGTCGACCACGAAGGGGAGGACTTCGTACTCGACGTGGATCGCGCGTGCCGCATCCCACGCCTGGTGCGGTGTCTCCGCCGCGACGGCGGCCACCTCCTCGCCGGCGTAGCGGCAGTGGTCATCGAAAAGACGGCTGGTCGCCCCCCGATCGCCGAAGTACCACGGCAAGGCGACGCCCGGTGTGGAGGCTGTAATGACGGCACGGACGCCCGGCATGGTCTCCGCCCGACTGGTATCCACGCGTGTGACTCGCGCATGCGCGTGTGGGCAGCGAACGATGGCCGCGTGGAGCATGTCCGGGAGAGCCAGGTCGAGCGTGTAGACTGCCGAGCCGCTCACACGCTCGTACGCATCCACCCGGCTCAAGCGCTGTCCCACGACTCGCGTCTCGCCCCACGGCTGCAGGTCCTGGGCAGGGGCTGGCGTTTCCGTCGTCTCTATGTCGACGGAGGGCAGGTAGTGTTTCATCAGCATCTCCTCGGGCGCCGCTGAACTCGGAATGGACGGCACGGTTCACTGCCTTGGACGATCGGGAGGCCGCGAAAGTTGCCTCTCGCGGGCCATTCCACCCCCAACAATCAAAGCATTATAATAGAATCACCTTGCTTTGGTAGGCAAGTGTGCGCAAACTCCCGCTAATTTGAAGGAACGGTTCCGAGTCAGGCTGGCAGGCTCGGAAGATCCTACGCCTGGATGCGACCCTCCCTGCCTCACTCAGGATTGAGGTGCAGACTGCCATTCGGTCTCGCTCAAACCTGAGAGAAGTCGCTCATACCGCTCCTTTTGAGCATCAGCGGCCGCATCTCGATAGCGGATCAATGCGGAGAGCATCGCCTGGCTCGACAGGCCGAGTACGTGGGTCAGTCCCTGGATGCCGCAGTGCAACACCTCCCTGACCAGAACGATCGAAACCGACGATCGCTCATTAGAAAGCGAGTTCAGACCGGAAAGCTCCTGAAGAGCGGTGGCCAGGCCCGGAACAGTGCCCACCGAAGAAGCCTCTCGGTCAAGGATCTCGAGGCTCCGCGCCCCGACCGCGGCAAGCAACGAGCGAGTGAACGGCTGGAGCGCATCTTTCGCATCGATGCCCAGGATGAGGCCCAGCACCTCGTCACTGGTGGCTCGCCTCGGGCCACCTTGCCAGACCCACACGGCCCGTTCCACGGAGTGGAGGGTGGTCCACGCCAGATCTCGCGCTCGCTCCTGGCGACGGCGCCGATCGAGCATCCAGTCCACGACGGCGAGCGTTACTATGATTCCGAACACCTCGATCGCCAGACCCATCAGTAGCTCGGAACCTCTGAGCCCCCCTTCCATTTGGAACGCAGCGAGTAGCAGACCTCCCGCAACCAGAACCAACGTGATTGCGAGAACGAGCCGGGTCATCTTGAGCTCTGGAATTCTCACTCGTAACGGAGCGCGTTGACGGGATCGACTGCCATGGCGCGCCGGGCCGGTACATAGCACGCCGACGCTGCCACGAGGGTCAGTAAGAGTGCCACGCTGGTCAATGTCAGCACGTTTGTGCCGCCGATCCCGTACAGCAAGCTGCTCAGGAACCGTGACAGTCCCAACGAAGCTACAGCGCCCAAGATAATCCCGATCACGACCAGCCGCATTCCCTGACCCAGCACGAGGCGAAACACATCGCCGGTCTCGGCGCCGATGGCCACGCGCACGCCGATTTCATGCGTCCGCCGGCTGACCGAATAGGCGATGACACCGTAGATGCCGACGGCGGCAAGCGCCAGGGCCACGAGCGCGAAACCCAGCATCAGGGTTGTAGAGAAGCGCATGCGTGCAAGCGACTCGGCGAGTATCACGTCCATCGTCTTGACAGCATAGACGGGCAGCGTCGGATCGAACTGGCGGACGGCATCTCGCGCGACGGCGAAAACGGCGTCGGACTCGCTATGCACAACCGCCGACATGCCTCGGTAATAGGACATCTGCGCGTGCGGGACGTAGACGCTGGGGTTAGGATCGTCTCTCAGCGTTGCGTGGCGGACACCTTCAACCACGCCGACGATACGGAACTGCAGGCCTCTGAGCCCCAACAGCACACCGATCGGGTCTTCGTTGGGGAAATGGCGGCGCACGAAAGCGTCGTTCACGATAACGGCGCCCTCCGCTTCCGAGCCGTCACGTTCGCTGAAGTGTCGGCCGCTAACCAGGCGGATGCCCATCGCCTGGAAGTAGGTGGGAGTAACCACCGCGAAGTTGACCTGGCGATCCTCATCCGGCGGCAGATCCGTTTCACCTTCCTTGAGAAAGAAAGTTCCTTCTCGATCCACGCCCACCGGTACAGTGTTGATGAACCCCGCCGAAATGATGCCCGGAGCGGAGTTCAGCCGCCGTTCGAGTTCCTGGTATGCCGTGGCCCGCTGCGCACTCTGCGGATAACGGGACGCTGGAAGGCTGATTCGCATCGTGAGCCGGCTTGCGGCCTCGAACCCGGTGTCCGCACTCCTCAAGTTCACGAAGCTTCGGATCAGCAGGCCCGCGCCGACCAGCAGTACGAGCGAGAGGGCGATCTCGGATACGACCAGCGCCGAGCGCAGGCGCGAGCTCCTTCTGCTTTCGGCCTGACCGCGCCCCGCCTCACGCAAACGCTGGCTCAGGTTTTCGGTGACTCCCTGAAACGCCGGGGCTAGCCCCAACAATGCACCTGTCAGAAGACACAGGAGCATCGTGAAGCCGAGTACGTGGGCGTCCAGGCCCACCTCAGCCAACCGCGGGATATCCGACGGGGCCAGCTTGACCAGCGCGGCTGCGCCCCAGACCGCCAGCACGAGGCCGGCTATGCCGCCCAA
The DNA here is from genome assembly GCA_039586495.1 of Gemmatimonadota bacterium. GTDB lineage: Bacteria > Gemmatimonadota > Gemmatimonadetes > Palauibacterales > KS3-K002. The sequence goes on from JBDHKG010000134.1 coordinate 5,626, forward strand.
CAAGGACAGTCCCAGGCTCTCGATGAGTAGCTGCCTCACGAGCCGACCACGCCCTGCCCCCAACGACGCTCGTACTGCAAGCTCTTTGAGCCGAGCCGTGCCTCTCACGAGTAGCAGATTGGCGACGTTGACGCAGGCAATGAGCAGGACCAGGCCGACAGCGCCCATAAGGATCAGCAGCTGTACGCTGACATCTCCCAGCACCTGTCTGTCCAATGGTGTCAGGGTGATGTCCCAGCCGGCGTTGCTCGCGGGGTACTCCTGCTGAAGCCGGCGCGCGATGGTGTTCATCGCCGCTTCCGCCGTTCGCAGGTCAACGCCGTGCCTCAGCCGGGCGATTACCGTCATGAAGTGGCCAGACCGGTTTGGCTGTCCCGTACCGCGGGTGAAGGGTGTCCACAACTCTGGATCCTCGGAGGGGATCGCACCCTCCAGCACGATGGGCGGCGGAAACTCGAAACCCGGCGGCATCACCCCGACTACTGTGTGAACTCGATCTCCGAGCCGGATCGCTCTCCCTACCAGTCCCGGATCTCCACCGAAACGCCTCTGCCAGCACCCGTAGCTCAACAGCGCCACCGGTTCGCTGTCGGCCAGGCCATCCTCGGGAGTGAAGGTTCTACCCAGTAGCGGCGAAACGCCCATCACCGAGAACATGCCGGCGGTGACCCGGGAACCTTGAAGCACGTTCGACTCGACCTCCTGCTCGAGGATGTAGCGGGTGCGCGCGAACGCGCCCATCGCATCGAATACCTGGTTCTGCTCGCGCCAGTCCTCGTAGTTGGGCGGCGATGCGAACATGTAGGGCAGGCCTTGGGCCAGGTTCCTCTCCCAGACGACCACGAGCCGATCAGGATCGCTGTAGCGAAATGGGCTCAGCAGCACGCCGTTCACAACGGAAAAGATCGCGCTCGTCGCGCCGATCCCAAGGGCGAGCGTCAGAATCGCCACGACCGCGAACCCCGGGCTGCGACGCAGCATCCGCACGGTCTGCCGGATATCCTGCCCTA
>JBDHKG010000135.1:0-6617 GCA_039586495.1 Gemmatimonadota bacterium
CCGCCGCCACTTCTCTCAGGTCCGATCACTAGGACGCGGTCGAGCGTCTTCAGGCCGCCCGCGAATGTCTCGCAGGCGCTGAAGCAACCGCGGTCGATCAGCACGACCACCGGGGCGGTGTAGGTGGACTTCCGCGAGTGTGCTAAGAATGAGCGCTTGGTGCTGATGCTTCCAGTCGTTGGATCGTAGACTTCGATGACCGCATTCTGCCCAGGCTCGCGGATCTGCAGGTACTGCAGCGGGGCGTCCTCTGCCAGGAACCTTCCGGCCATATCGAGGCTTGCCTCCAGGATGCCACCGCCGTTGCCCCGCAGGTCAATAATTAGACCAGGAGCATCCAAGAGCGAATCCACCATCTCATCGAACCGATCGACGGTGTGCGCCAGGCGGCCGTGGGAGAAGGAGGTGTAGCGGATGTATCCCCAGCCGCCGTCCAGACGCTCCCAGTGCGAGTGCGTTAGGTCACCGAAGTACACTTCCAGCTCGGTGGTCAGATCCTCCTTGATACTGTCGGCGGGCGGACGCAACACGGTGGCGGTTTTCAGCGCTCCGCCCGGCTCGCGGTAACTGAGTTCGACCTCGGTCTCCGCCGGCCCGCGCAGCAGCCTCCGATCACAGATATAGTCGCGCCATTGCTGCGTGCTGCCGGACACGCGATGGTCCAAGAACCGGTACAGGCTGTCCACCGCAACGCCGTCCACCGTAAGGATCTCGCTGCCACGCGGAATCGCGCGCAGGACCTCATCGGTGGTGTCACGGTCGAACACATACGCGTGGACGGTGGGCAATCGGTCGGGAGTCTGCGACAGCCGCTCGCGCTGGCTACGAACGATGACGTAGGGGTTGCTGTGCTCCACGCCAGGCATGTAGCCGAGCGCGGAGTGCCCGTCCCGTAGACGTGACATGAAGCGCGAGAGCACATCGGCACACGCCTCAGGATCTGTGGCTCGTCTTGCCTCCGGCTCGAGTTCCTCGAAGACGCGCTCGAAGTCGACCGTCCCGGGCTTGAACAGCTTGAAGGACCATCTGTCGTCGATGAGCTGGACGGCCCTTCTCAAGTCCCTGTGGCAGTTGACCTTCTTGGGCTTCTTCTGGGCCAGAGCTGTGTTGGGAACCCAACAGAGGAAGGCCCCGATCAGCAGGGCACGAAGGTACTGCATGGTACACCTCGCGGGCTGGGCACGGCACGGGGAGCATCGGCCATCTCGCTCCCGCGGTCCCTCCACCGTGCCACGCCTTCCACGCTAGGGCCCGTATCCGCCGAGGTCAACCGTCGCAGGATAGCCGGCCTGGGAAGCCCGCCTGGGCAGGCGAGCGATAGGCGGCCGGCCGCCGAGATGTTAGTTTGGCGCTGCAAGAGCGAGCACGTCGCTGGAAAGGGGGCTGAAGGTGAGCGCGGACTACAAGCTGCCTGTTGCAGGCGTGATGGTGGAGTCGGGCCAGGTCGACGACGTGATCAACCCGTACAACGGTCAGGTCATTGCCCGCGTCCCGCTGGCTAGCGAGGAGCAGCGCGAGGCGGCGGTCGCCGCGGCTGTCGAGGCGTTCCAGGAGACGCGGACCTTCACACGGGTGCGGCGCGTGGAGATCTGCCTCGCGGCAGCGGACGGCATCGAGAAGCGGCGCCGCGAGCTGGCGGAGACGCTGGCGCTGGAGTGCGGGAAGCCGCTTAAGGCCGCGCACGTCGAGGTTAGCCGGGCGGTGCAGACGTTCATGCTCGCTGCCGAGGAGGCGAAGCGGCTGGGCGGCGAGATCGTGCCGGTCGACATCGTGCCCTGGGGCGAGGGCTATACCGCTCTCTACTACCGCTTCCCGGTGGGTCCGATCCTGGGGATCACGCCGTTCAACTTCCCGCTCAACCTGGCAGCCCACAAGCTGGCGCCGTGCATTGCCGCTGGCTGCACGATGGTGATGAAGCCGCCGCAACAGTCGCCGATCACGACCCTGAAGCTCGCCGAGATCTGCTACGAGGCGGGACTGCCTCCCAAAGCATTCAGCGTGCTACACAGCACGGTCGAGGTCGCCGAGCCGATGGTCCGGGATGACCGCTTCAAGCTGCTCTCGTTCACCGGCTCCGCCGCCGTCGGCTGGCGCCTGAAGTCGATCTCCGGTAAGAAGCGCGTGGTGCTGGAGCTGGGCGGCAACGCCGGCGCAATCGTGCACTCCGACGCGGATGTGGACTGGGCGGTGGAGCGGACGATCGCCGGCGGCTACGGCTACGCCGGGCAGAGCTGCATCAGCGTACAGCGCGTGCTCATCCACCGCTCCGTCTACGACGAGTTCTGCGAGAAGCTGGTCGAGCGGACGGGGAAGCTGAAGGTCGGCGACCCGATGAACGACGACACGGACGTCGGGCCGCTGATCGAGGAGAAGCACGCCGAGCGCGTGATGTCGTGGATCGCCGAGGCGGAGCAGGGCGGCGCGCGCGTGCTGATCGGGAACCGTCGCGACGGCGCGCTGATCTGGCCGACGGTCCTCGCCGACACGAAGCCGGACATGAAGGTCGAGTGTGAGGAGATCTTCGGGCCGGTCGTCACGGTCAGACCGTACGACGACTTCAGGGCGGCGGTGCAGATCGTGAACGACTCCGTCTACGGGCTACAGAGCGGGATCTTCACGCACGATATCAGCCTCATCCACTACGCGTACCAGAACCTCGACGTCGGCGGTGTCGTCGTTAACGACTTCCCGACCCTGCGGATCGATAACATGCCGTACGGCGGCGTGAAGGACTCAGGCCTCGGCCGCGAGGGCCTGGCGTCGAGCCTGCTCGAGATGACCGAGCTGAAGATGCTGATCGTCGATCTGCGGCATTGAGAGCGGTTCACTCGGCGAGCGGCTTCCGTGCGGTGAGCCGGGTGAGACCGCGCGCACCTTCCGGCTCGTCGAGCACACCCTCCTCGTGGTGTAGTAGCTCGAAATCGGCGAACGCCTGCCGCAGCTCGCCGCGCTCGAGCGCGTAGGCGCGGCGGATGTCACCGCCCAGCAGCTGGATCTCATCCACATTGTAGGTCTCGAAGATGACCAGGCCGCCGGGCTTCAGGGCGCTACGGATAGTCGGAAACAGCGAGCGCAGCAGGAAGCGCGTGTTGACGATCAGATCGAAGCGCGCCGGCGGCAACGCGAAGCGCTCCAGATCCGCGTGGATGAGGTGGATGGGGAGGCGTTTTTCCTTGGCCCGGCCAGCCAGGCGCTGCAGCCCCTCCAGCGAGATGTCGACGGCGATGACGGTGAAGCCGTGGCGTGCCAGGAAGAGAGAGTTGCGGCCGGCGCCGCAGGCGAGGTCGAGGGCCAGGCCCGGCGGCCGGAGCCAGGCCTGCGCGTGCTCGAGGATGGCGGCGGGCTCGTCGACGTCGGCCCAGTCGCCGACCCGGTAACGCTCGTCCCAACGAGCCCGATCGTCGTCAGCCATCACCCTGCCTGCAGCGCCGACCTCCTGTTAGATCACTTCGGTCTTGCGGGGACCGGTGGGTTCCTTGGCCGGGAGCGCGTCGCGCAGCGTGCAGCCGCCCCGCTCGCCGAAGCCGCGCGAGCGGCGCGCCAGGTCGAAGACCTTGCCGTCGGCCAGCTCCGTGCTCTCGGCGACGAGCGTGACCGCCGCGCCATCGAGCGCATCCGCATCCAGATGCAGGGCCGTGCAGGCACGGGTGAGGGCGGTGGCGAAGTCGGGGGCCACCACCTTCGCGTGGTACTGTTCCCCCGTGCCCAGGTACTCCCGGCCTCGGAAGATCACCCGGTACAGCCGGTGCGGCCCCTCCGTCGCCTTCTTGCCTTTCTTACCTTTCATCCACCGGTCACGTCTGCTTCGCCGGGTCGAGGACTTCGTCCGCCTGCTTCGCGTCCATCAGGCCTTCCTCGATCACCAGGTCGCGTATCGTCATGTCCTTGACCAGCGCCATCTTGGCGATCTCCGCGGCCTTGTCGTAGCCGATGATCGGCGCCAGCGCCGTGGCGAGCGCGGGGCTGCGCTCCGCGTAGGCCCGGCACTTCTCACGGTTGGCCTCGATCCCGGAGACGCACTTGTCCACGAAGACATGGCTGACGTTCGCCAGGATCTCGATCGACTGCAACAGGTTGTACGTCATGACCGGGATCATCACGGCCAACTCGAAGTTGTCCGCGTTGCCGCTCACCATGATCGCCGTGTCGTTGCCCATGACCTGCGCACAGACCTGGCGTACGGACTCGGGGATCACCGGGTTCACCTTGCCGGGCATGATCGACGAGCCGGGCTGCGTCGCCGGTATCGAGATCTCGCCCAGACCGGTGCGTGGGCCCGTGGCCAGCCAGCGGATGTCGTTGGCGATCTTACTCATGCTCACGGCCACGGTCCTGAGCGCCCCGCTCGCCTCGACCAGCGCGTCGCGTGCGGCCTGCGCCTCGAAGTGGTTGGGCGCCTCCACGAACTTCTGGCCGTAGATCTTCGATAGGCCCTTGCAGACACGGCCGGCGAACTCCGGATGCGCGTTGAGACCGGTGCCCACCGCCGTGCCGCCGATGGCGAGCTCGCGCAGGTGCGGCAGCGTGTTCTCGACCCGCTTGATGCCATGCTCGATCTGGCTGGCGTAGCCGCTGAACTCCTGGCCCAGCGTCACCGGGGTGGCGTCCTGGAGGTGCGTGCGGCCCGTCTTCACCACGTCCGCATACTCCTTCGCCTTGGCATCCAGGGCTTTCTGTAACTTCTTCAGCGCGGGGAGCAGGTCCTCGGTGATCGCCGCGCAGGCGGCCACGTGTGACGCTGTCGGGATCACGTCATTGCTCGACTGCCCCTGGTTCACGTGGTCGTTCGGGTGCACCTCCTTCGAGCCGATCTCGCCGCCCAGGATCTGGATGGCCCGGTTCGCGATCACCTCGTTGGCGTTCATGTTCGTGGACGTACCGGAACCGGTCTGGTAGATGTCGACCACGAACTGGTCGTCCAGCGTCCCGTCCATGACTTCATGCGCCGCCTGCTCGATTGCCTTGCCCAGGCGCTCGTCCAGCAGCTTGAGGCCCATGTTCACCTGCGCCGCCGTCATCTTGATGGCGCCCAGGGCGCCGACGAACCGGCGCGGGAAGCGCAGCCCGCTGACCGGGAAGTTCTCTACCGCCCGCTGTGTCTGGGCCCCGTAGAGAGCGCCGGCCGGGACCTTGATCTCGCCCAGGCTGTCGCGCTCGATCCTGTAGTCGCTCGTTGCCATTGTCAGCTCCGTTCCTGTTCACAGGGTCCGGCACGAGGACATGTCCGGTCTGTGGTTAGCAAGATAGGTGTCTCGGGCCGGGCCGGGTAGGCCAGCGCGGCGACTTTTGGCCGGTTCCGCGGAGGGCTATACTGATGGCTCACTCGCGAGATCGAAACGTCGGGGAGCGGAAGGAAGAGATGCGTAAGCACCTACGGGTGTTCGTCGTGGCGCTGGCGCTGCTGCTGGCCGGGCAGGCCTGCCGGCAGGAGGCCGAGGAGGGGCTGATGATGGGGCGTGCGGGGATCGAGGCCCGGATGCAGAAGTACGCGCTGACGCCCATGCAGATGGATCTGCGGGGATACAGCGACCGGGAGAAGGCGCTGCTCGGCGAGCTGTTGAAGGCGGCGGAGCTGGCCGACGAGATCTTCTGGCGACAGACGTCCCACATCGCCGAGCCGATGCGCGAAGAGATCGAGGCGTCGTACCCGGAAGGCGACCCGGTTCGTGACTTCTTCATGATGCAGGCGGGACCGTACGACCGTCTGGATGACGACGCGCCGTTCATGGAAGAGGTGCCGCCGAAGTCGCCAGGCGCCGGCTTCTATCCCGACGACCTGACGGCGGAGGAGTTCGAGCGCTGGATCGCCGAGCATCCGGAGGACCGCGAGGCGTTCCTCTCGCCGTACACGCTGATCCGCCGGGCGGGCGACGGGCTGGTGGCGATCCCCTACCACGAGGCCTACGCCGAGCTCGTGGAGCCGATGGCCGCGGCGCTGCGCCGCGCCGCCGGTCTCGCCGAGAACGAGAGCTTCGCCCGTTACCTGTGGCTGAAGGCCGACGCGTTGCTCAGCGACGAGTACTTCGACGTCGACACTGCGTGGATCCAGATGTCGGACTCGAAGTTCGACATCACGATCGGCCCGTTCGAGGTCTATGAGGACGCGCTGCTCGGCATCAAGGCCGCCTGCGAGGCGAGCGTCGAGATCGTCGATCAAGAGGAGAGTGCCAAGCTCGAGGTGTACAAGCAGCATCTCGGCGTGATGGAGGCGATGCTGCCGTACGATGATCGCTACAAGCCGGAAAGCCACGGACTGACCGCCGCGTTCACCATCGTCCGCGACATCTACCGGGGCGGCCACCTGCGAGTCGGCTACCAACCGGTCGCCGCCAGCTTGCCCAACGATCCGCGGGTGACCGAGGCTGTTGGCAGCAAGAAGACGTTCTGGAAGAACTTCTTCGAGGCTCGCGTGAACGCGGTCATCCTGCCGATCAGCCGCGAGCTCATCGCGGAGGACCAGGTGGAGTACGTGACACCGCAGGGCTTCTTCGATGCCGTGCTGCTGCACGAGATCGCGCACGCGCTCGGGCCGCGCTACGCGCACACCCCGCAGGGCCAGGTGCCGGTGAACCAGGCGCTCACGACCCACTACTCGTGGATCGAGGAGGCAAAGGCGA
>JBDHKG010000136.1:0-6608 GCA_039586495.1 Gemmatimonadota bacterium
GTTCCGATGACGTTCGGGTCACCTGCCCACCGACGTTGCCAGATGCTGTGGCTGAGCAGCACGACAGGTTCGGCTCCGGTTCGGTATTCCTCAGCCCAAAAAGCCCGGCCCAGCTGGGGCCCCACTCCCAGCGTGGAGAGGAAGCCCGGGCTGATCCGGGCGGCGCTCACCCGCTCCGGTGTGCCCTCGCCGACGATGGCGAAGCCCGCCACCTGCGCGGCGGCGAGGCCTTCCACCATCGTCAAACGCTGCTTCCAATCGATGAAGTCGGGAACGGACGTATAGTTCGGGTACCGGCTGCCCTCCGTCGTACCGACGAAGACCAGCCGCGATGGGTCGTCGTAAGGCAGGGGCCGTAACAGGACGCTGTTCACCGCGCTGAAGATGGCCGTACTGGCCCCGATACCCAGCGCCAGCGTCAGAATCACCAGCCCGGTCGAGCCGGGACTCCTGCGCAGGGTACGAAGGGCATAGCGCAGATCTCGCAGCAGACCGTCCATTGCTCACCTTCCGTTCATCATTCACAGGTACCGGTTTCGCACGCGCGTCAGCACGGCTTCATCAGCTTGGACAGTCCTGCGCTCGGGAAGGTTGACTGCGACCCTCTTGCAGAGACGGAATCCCGATCGCCAAACTCGGTGTTGCCCGTGCCACTCACCCGGAGGTTGCCTTGTCATACGTGAAACGGCTGGTTGCGGCCTCGGCGTAGCCTCCGACACCGTACCCGAGCCCCGTTCGTAGGGGTGCCTGAAGGTCACGCGCCAGGAGCCCAGCACCTCTCAGTCGGCCCTTTCGACGCGAGAGAGCCAGGGAACTGCGGCGCGGTCGGGCTGGCGCTGGCTTTTCTCATGACCAGGACGCTCAACCGTTTACTCTTCGATGTCGGCTCACTCGATCCGGTAGCCTTCGCGGCGGTTCCCGCGCTCCTCGGCAGCGTCGCCTTGCTCGCCGCATACATCCCGGTCAGCGCCCTGAGATCGGAATAGGTACCTTGTTATCGGCAACTAAGAGTAGATCTTGCCGGGCGAGGCAATCGCGACGGAACCCGGGGTTGAAACCATTCGCGCCCTTCAGCAGTCTATACATATATAGAGTCGGCCACATCAACATACAGCTCCAAGTGGCAGCATCTGCCCTAATCACCTACTTCACTGACAAGGCGGTGAGAGTATGAGCATGCGAGCTTTTGGAACCACTGGCCTGGTGATGGTGCTCGGCCTGGCAGCCTGTGCTCCGCAGGAGCGCCAGGAGGAGCAAGCTGAGACCATCGCAGCCGCCGCGGTGTCGGGGATCCCCGCCACGACTTCCATGGAAGCGGCGCTGGCTCACTTCACGGAGGGTCAGGCGCTGGCCGACAACGGTCGAGGCCTGGAGGCGAAAGCGGCGTTCCTCAGGGCCGTGGAGGCGGACCCGGACTTCGCACGCGGCTACCTGGAGGTCGCCAACAACGCGAACTCCGCAGCCGAATTCAAGGAGTACATGGACCTGGCCCGGGCCCATTCGGCGAACGCAAGCGAGGGTGAACGGATCTTGATCGAGATCAACATGGCCTTCTTCGAGAACAACGTGGACAGCGCCCTCGCCTTAGCCGAAGAACTTGTAGCTGAGTATCCGTCAGCCCCGCGGGCCTGGCTGACCCTGGCTGGAGTGTACACCGGACTCGAGCGCATCGCGGAAGCCCGCGAGCAGATGAACAAGGCCCTCGAGCTGGACCCGGAGCTCCCGATCGCGCACACGACCCTCGGGTTCTCCTATCTGTTCAACGAGCCCAAGGACTTCGACGCGGCGGTCCGCCACTGCCAGCACGTCGTTGATCTGCGGCCCGAGGAGCCACAGGCGCATGTGAACCTCGGAGACGCTTACAGGGGCGGCCAGGATCTGGAGGCCGCGCGGCAGGCCTACGGGCGTGCTGCGGAGCTCGATCCGAACAACGAGATGGCGGTCTTCTCCATCGCGCTTCTGAAGAGAGGCCACGTGAACTCGTTCCTCGGCCGCTACGATGAGGCGCGGGGCGACTACGATCGCGCACTGGAGGTCGCGAAACCGCAGCAGAAGAGCACCTATGCGAACTACAGGGCGTTCACCTGGGTGCACGCGGGGGAACCGCAGAGCGCCGTGGACGAGCTGGAAACGATCGTAGAGACCGCTGCCGAGGTCACGCCCGCCGACCAGGTGAACGGCGTCAAGATCTTCGCACTCACCAACATCGCTCAGATCGCCATGCATCACGGCATGAACGACATCGCCGAGCACGCCGTTCAGCACCGCAACGAGCTGGCGCTGGCGGAGGCGCAGAAGACGGGTGACGAGGATTTCGTCAGGGGGCAACAGGCTGGAAACGCCTACTGGGAAGGGACGGCGGCGGCGCGAAGAGGCGACTTCAGCACCGCCACACTGAAGGCCGAAGAGTACGCTCGCCTACTCGAGCCCGATGCCAACCCCCGCAAGCTGGAGCCCTATCACGACGTGCTCGGCCTGGTCGCGCTACTGCAGGGCGATTACCAGGGGGCGATCGATCACTACAACCAGGCAAACCCGAACAACATCTACACGACGTACCACCTCGGCCTGGCCCATGAGGGCGCCGGCAACCTGGCCGAGGCACGGGAGATCTTCAGGTACGTATTCGAGAACAACTTCAACAGTGTCGGATTCGCACTGGTTCGGAAGGACGCCGAGGAGAGAATGATGTAGCGCTCTTGCCCTAGCCTCCGAGCAGAGCCACCTCTTGCGGGCCGCAGTGCCCGGGCGCCAGCTGGACTCAGCTGCTGGCGCCCGGGTGTCCAGGCCCGTCGTCAGTCACTGCCAGTCCCGCCATGCCACCGCCTCGCGCCACCCTTCCACTTCATCAACGAAGCGCTGGGCCAGCTCCGCGAGGTCTACCGGAAGCAGGTCCGGATCCTCTTCTAGCCCCTCGACGCGCCCGAGATTGACCTCGGCCTTCGCGTACGTGTCCTCGATGGCCAGGACGGCCCTGAACGCGTCCTCCGCCGCCCGGTAGTGGCCGGTCCGCTCCAGCGCCACGCCCAGGTTGTTGTGGAAGATCGGGATGTCCGGCGAAAGCTCCACGGCTCGCGCCAGCGGCCGCAGCGCCTCGTCGAACCGCTCCTGCTCGATGAAGATGAGGCCCATGTTGTTCATCGACCACGCGTCCTCACCGTCGATCAGGATCGCTTGACGGTAGGAGTCGATCGCCTCCTCCAGCAGCCCGAGCTGGTGATAGGCGCGAGCCTCCAGCCTCAACGCCACGTTCGACTCCGGCTCGAGGGCCAGCGCCTCGTCGATCATCTCCAGCGCTTCGTCGGCGCGCTCCTCATCCAGCAGCACGCGCCCCAGATTCAGCCAGCTCTTCACATGCGTGGGATCCAGCTCCAGCGCGCGCCCTAACGCCTCCTCCGCCAGCCAGTTGTCGCCCGACTTCCAGGCTGAGAGCCCCAGCATGTAGTGGCCCCACGGATTCTCAGCGCGACGCTCCGCGTAGAGCATGAAGAGATCGACGGCCTCAGCGTAGCGCCGCTCGAGGAACGCCGACTCGGCCTCCTCGTAGCTGACCTCGCGCGGCTCGACGACCGCCAACTCCTCTTCGGTCGCAACCTCCGGCGTGTCCGACGCCAGCGTCGTCTCGACCGGCGGCAACGGCGGTGGTAGCGTCGCCTGGCCGCCCACGTCCGCCTGGGCAGTCTCTTCCCCGCCGCAGCCGACGCCGGCCAGCGACAGCAGCACGAACAGCGCCAGCGCGGCAGTGCTCCAGACCACCTCCGGCCTGAACTTCAGTCCCCTTTGCATGATGTGCCTCCTTTCGGTTGCGCGCCCCGCAGGGCGCCGGTCCCCGCATCAGCGATCGACCACCGTAGGGGCACGCCCGGGGCCAGCCCTCGCGCCGTGAGCGTGGGTTCCGATAATCCGTTGGAATAAAAGCAGTTATACGGTCAGACCGCTCGAAGGGCGGGCTCCGAGGAAGGCAGGTTGTGTCCGGCCGGACACGCCCTGGAAGGGCCTCTGTGTCCGGCCGGACACCGAAGCTCAGTCCCGCTTCAGCCCGTGGCGACGCATGATCTTGAGCAGGCTGGCGTGGTCGGCGAGCCCGAGCTCTCTGGCGGTGTTGCTGATGTGCCAGTCGTTGCGCTCGAGGGCGGCGACGATGATCTGGCGCTCGGCCTCCGCTTTGAGCTGCTGGAAAGTTCGTGGCTGCGGGCCGCGCTTCGCCGGTTGAGCCGTGCCACGGATCTCCGCCGGAACGTGAGCGACGGTGACGGTGTCGTCCTCACAGGCGATGATCATGCGCTCGATGATGTTGCGGAGCTCGCGCACGTTGTTCTGCCTCCACTCGCAGGACATGAGCAGCTCCAACGCCCCGGAGTCGAGCTTCTTCGGGCGCACGCCAAAGCGAGCGCAGGTAGCGGCGATGAGATGCTCGGCGAGCTCCGGGAGGTCGGAGAGATGATCGCGGAGCGGCGGCACGTGGAGCACGTGGACGTTGAGCCGATAGAAGAGGTCCTGCCGGAAGTCTCCGGCTTCGGTTCCCTTCTCCAGGTCCCGGTTGGTCGCTGCGACGACCCTGGCATCGACCTTGATGGCGCGCTCTCCACCCACGCGGGTCACCTGCTGCTCTTCGAGCACGCGCAGCAGCTTCGCCTGGGCGGGCAGCGGCAGCTCACCGATCTCATCGAGGAAGAGTGTGCCGCCAGCTGCGGTCTCGAAGGCACCCTTGCGAGTGCGGCTGGCGCCGGTGAAGGCGCCGCGCTCGTGACCGAAGAGCTCACTCTCTACCAGGTTCTCGGGCAAGGCAGCGCTGTTGATCGCGACAAAGGGCTTCTGTGGAACCGGGCCGAGACGATGAAGCTCCCTGGCCACCAGCTCTTTCCCCGAGCCGCTCTCGCCGACGATCAGCACAGGGCTGGGTATGGCTGCGACGCGGGCGATGGCATCCTTGAGCTGCCGCATGGCGGGGCTCGACCCGATGATCGGGGATTCGGTGCCGAGATCCCGCTTGAGCGCCCCGACCTCGGCAAGCAATCGCACGCGTTCGAGCGCGTTCTCCACCTCCTGGACGACGCGCTCCATCGACTCGGCCTTGTCGATGAAGTTGTAAGCGCCGAGTTTGATCGCCTGAACGCAACGGTCGTAGTTGCCGGTCCCGGTGTAGACGATGACCGGAGTCAAGTCGCGGCGCTCCTTCATCGTGCGCAGCACCTCGAACCCGTCGACCCCGGGCATCTCGAGATCGAGGATGACGCAGTCGATCGCCTCGGAGCCCAGTAGATCGAGCGCCTCGGCGCCGCCCGGCGCGATGAGAGTCTCATAGCCGCCCACGCGATTCAGGTCGTAGGCGTACTGCTCGGCCATGGCGGGGACGTCATCGACCACCAGCACCAGAGTCACTCGTCCTGACCTCCCTCTTGGCAGCCCTGTTCGCCAGCTGCAGACGTCGTACTCTCACCGGGAAGCTCGACGGTGAAGCAGCTTCCCTGCCCTACCGCACTCTCCACGCGAATCGTCCCGTTCAGGTCGAGCACCAAGCGGCGGACGATCGACAGTCCCAGACCGGTCCCGCCTTCCTTGGTGGTGTAGAAATCGTCGAAGATCTTCGCCTTCTGCTCCGCGCTCATGCCGCAGCCCGTGTCGGTGACACTGACGCGAATCATCCGAGCATCGGGCTCTCCGCTCACGATCTCGGTTGAGACGGTGACCGTTCCGGAACCCGACTCGAGGCTGTCGATCGCGTTGTCCACCAGGTTCTCGACGATGCGGCGGAGCGCCACCGGATCACCAGTGACGACGGTGGGTCCATCTGCGAGTACCACGCGAAGCTCCACGCCACCGGTAGCCCGGGCGTTCGTCACCACCTGACTCACGATCGCGTTCAGCTCGCAGGGCCGGTGATCCATTCGAGGATACAGTCGCGCGTAGTTCGAGGCGAGGTTCTCTAGATATGTAATGCTGGAGTCGATCGTCCCCTGCCGTTCGTCGAACACACGAGCTAGCTCACTAATGTCCTCACGGGCCACCTGCATCAGATGTCGGAATACGTTGCGGATGGGCGTGAGACCGTTCTTGATGTCGTGGTTCACCTGGCGTGCCAGCTCGCCGATCGTAGCGCGGCGCTCCGCTTCCTTGAGGCGACTGGCGCCAGCGCAGAGACGCTCGGTCATCGCGCCGAGCAGCCGCGACAGCGCGCCTACTTCGTCTCTCCGCGTGCTCCTGAAATCGATATCGAGGCGATCGAGATCGATCTTGGAGGTTTTGTTCGCTAGCTCGACGAGCGGCCAGCTAATCCGGGAAGAGAGCCAGCCCGCCAGCAGGAAGGCGATGAGAACGGTGACGGCGACGGCCGCGAGGAACCAGTTGTCGATGTTGCGGTGCAGCGCCTGCAACTCATCCAGCGGGTGGGTGACGACGATACGCGAGTCGACCGCCTCGCCGCGGCTCGCATCGACGAACGGAATAACGAGCTCCGCGACCACACGCTCCGCCGCGGCCGTGTCCGCGCTCGCGCCCTCGGCACCCGCTGGACCCGCTTCCGCCTCTCCTGCGCGAACATCACCGACCGAGGTCAGGACGCCGCCTGGATAGACGAGCGAGATCGCGAGATCGCTCTCGCGCGCCAG
>JBDHKG010000137.1:0-6780 GCA_039586495.1 Gemmatimonadota bacterium
CTCTCCGTGACGATGGCGACGAGCAAACTTGCAGATACCTGCCGATGGCGACAAGTGTGCTGCCTGACACGGCACCTTCCCGACCGGCGCAGGGACCGCCCGGCGCGGATCTTGGCAGCTGGCAGCGGCGCGCCGTGCCACCTGAGAGAGACCGCTGTCGCGGAAGCCAAGTTCTCTAGTGACATAGGATTAGGGAGGCCGCTCCGGCGAGCAGCGTCAGCGATCGCCTTGACACCCCAGGCAGCGTCGGGTATCATGAGGACGCTCTCCTGTCCGGGGGTCCATCTCCCTCACCTTCCGACACTTAGCTGATCCTGCGTCGCGACCCGACAGGGCCCAGGGGTGGGCTGATCGGGAGTTGTTGGGCTCTTATAGGACGGGGTTACCATGTTAGACGCCATCGCCGCCACCTTGCCGGAGCAGTGGAGGTTGGTTTTCCAGCTGCTGACGTTCCTCATCGCCTGGATACCCGACGCGCAGGCTCTGATCTTCAACTTTGCCTGGAACGCGGCCACAGGAACAGGCGTCCTGCTCACACGTATCTTCCTGCTGTTGCCAGCCTGCCTGTTGATCGTCGCGATCTGGAGCACGATGTTGGCTGTCTACACCGTGCCCTTCCGCTCCGGTCGCCGCGATTTCCTCGTGGCCCTGGTCATCCTCTGGTGGGAGACCGGCCGCAGCATCTGGCTGTTCTGGGTCGGGATCGGGCGCTTCGTCTGGAGGCTGATCGGCTGGGCCTGGGGACTGCTGCGGCTTGCCGTAGAACTGGGGTTCAAGTCTCTGCGCATGGTCATCACCACGCCGTTCGCCGTGCTGGACTGGCTGGGCCGCAAGTACTTCAAGCCCGGTGTGCCCTGGCTCGCCTTCCTCTGGACCATCCTCTGGTCGGCGTTGGAGGCGCTCATCTTCACCTACACCCTGATGCCGACCGTCACGGAGGTCCTTCGCGACCTGGCGGAGATTGAGGTCGGACGCTTCGTGGCGCCGCTGCTCTTCCTCTTCTTGTTCATGCTCATCTCCGGCAGTTTCGCCTGTATCCAGGTGCTCGCCGAGGCGTGGGAGAAACGCGACGTTAAATCGGTTGTGCAGATGACGTTCGTTGAGTTCTTCGTGATGTTCTTCGAGGTCGTATTCCTCTATCGCGAGCTCATCGACGCCATCACGCCGTGGATCGCCGCAAACACGGGCTACCAGCTCGGGTTCGGTTCCACCCTCGCCCTGGCCTGCTTCGGCTGGATCGGCATCCGCGCGATGACCTGGTTCCTCTTCGCCCGCTACGGCACGCCCGCGCTGCTGGCTGTGATGGCACGCGAGACCATGTCCGTCGAGGCGGTGCCTGAGGCGCGGCCACGAGCGCCCGAGCCCGAGTGGTGGCGCGGCCCGATCAACGCGCTGAAGAACGAGAACGAGTGGTTCCGGGCCCAGTCCCGCGAGCTACTCGAGCTGCTCTCGCTGCCGGTGCTGCAGCTACTTGCCGCCGCAGTGAACTGCGCGACCGTCGTTATCGCCGCACGGCCGGCCTTCAAGCTGCCCTTCACCAGCCTGGAGCACGTCATGGCAAAGGACACGCTGCTCCAGGTGCTGCGGGGAGGGACGAGTGCGGCGGCCAGCCGCGAGTGACCTTAGGAAATCGCTAACCGAGCTGCAGGTGAGATCCCATGTACGTTCGTCATGACCCAGAGACTGGAAGACGCCGCCGGTTGACCGCCGCGTTGGCGGCCGCGTTGTGCCTGACGCTTGCCGCCTGCATGCCGCAGGGAACCGAGCGCGAGGCGCGGATGACGCTGTTCGTCGGGATCGATGTCAGCGGCTCGTTCCAGAACACCGGCCACTACAGCGAGGCATTGCGCTTCGCCGCCCACTACATCTACGGGCATCTGAACGGGCTGGGCGATCTGGAACAGCCGGCGGTCCTCTTCGTCGGCTCGATCGGCGGGGAGCGGCCGGGGGAGGCGAAGTCGTTCCATCCCATCCACGACTTCCAGGGCAAGACCGTGGACGAGATCGACGCCGATCTGCGGGCCTGGTTCCAGCCCAATGACATCCTAACCGACTTCAACCCCTTCTTCGAGCGGGTTGCCACATTCGTGAAGCGCCAGAACCTGATCTTGAAGCCGATCACCGTCGTCGTGATCAGCGATGGCGTGCCCGATGTCACGGCCGGCCGTACGGCCGCTGAGGAGGACGACCGCTACCGCCAGATCAACCTGGAGCCGCTGGAGTTCCTCTCCCGCAACGTCACACTGCGGTTGCTCTACCCCAGCCCGCAGGTCGCCGTGCGCTGGGAGCAGGATGTGGCACGGCGACGCGTGCGCATGTGGACCGTGGACGCCGAGGCCATGCAGGGCTGGCGCGGGCAGATCACGCCGGGTCTGCACCTGGATCAGCAGGAGCGTCTGTGGACGTGGATCCAGGAGAACGTGGACTTCAGGGTGCGCAGGCGTCTCCTATAGCCTTCCGCAGATGTGCTGACCGGCCGGGGCCGAGGCCCCGGCCGGTCAGCTCCTAACCTCTGAACCGCCCTCAGCCCGCGAGGCGCTCGCGGGCCCCACTACCAGTACCTCGGGTCGTCGCAGTCTCAGCGTCAACAGGAAGGCGAGGCTCACGCCCACGCCGGCTGTGAGAAACGGCGCCCCGCTACCGTAGACATCGAAGACGGCGGCCCCCCACAGCGGCCCGAACACGCGGCCTACCCCACCGAAGAACTGGTTGACCCCCAACGTGCTGCCTTGCACCTCGGGCGCCGTGCAGCGGGAGATCAGCGCCGCCAGCGGCGGGAACAGCGTGCCCGTACCGCCAGCGATGAACGTGAAGGCGAGCCCAAGCAGCAGGTAGCTGTCGGCCAGCGCCCCTAGGCCCATCCCCACACTCAGCAGCGCCGCGCCCAACCGCGAGACGAAAGGCTCACCGAGGCGCCGAACCAGCGGCCCCACCGTGAGCCCGCGCACCAGCACCGACACCATCCCAATGTAGAGGAACACGAACCCGATCGTGGACTCGTCGATCCCGAAGCGGGTCTGCAAGAAGAGCGGGAAGATGGCCGTGATCGACGCGAACGCGCCCATGCCCAGGAAGTAGACGGCGATCATCCGAGAGAGCGGCTCCCGAACGGCGCTGCGCAAGACGTCGCGGAGCGGCGGGACGCCAAGTCGCGAGCCAGCTTCCGCCTCCCGCAGCCCCGCCGGCTCCGGCAGGAACCTCAAAGCGAACCCGAGGTTTACCAGGCAGAGCGCCGCGGCGACCAGCCCCGGCGCCGCGTGCCCGCCCCAGCGCCAGGCCCACGAGCCGATCACCGGCCCGACCATGAACGCGGCACCCGTGGCCGCTGACAGCCAGCCCAGAACCTGGGCACGCCGTTCAGGGGCCGTCGTGTCCGCCACGTAGGCCTGCGCCACCGCGATAGTGCCGCCGGACGCGCCCTGCACGATGCGGGAGATGAACAGAACCGTCACCGTGGTGGCGAGCCCGAAAAGGACATAAGAGACCGCCGAGAAGGCCAGGCCCACCAAGATCAGCGGCCGCCGGCCGTAACGATCGGAGATCTTGCCCAGGAACGGCGCCGCCAACAACTGAGCCACAGAGAACGACGCCACCAACGGGCCCACCATCCAATTGGAGGCACCGAAGCGCAGGGCGTAGTACGGCAGTAGCGGAAGGACGATGCCGAAGCCGATCATATCCACCAGCATCGTGCCGATCAGCACCAGCACCGATGCCAGGTCGACCTCACGCCTCCGCATCATCACTCTGCTACCCAGCTCGTCTCTCTCCGCGCTAACCTCAGCGAGAAACCCCGCACGCTCGCACAACCCGGGCTGATGGAGCCGTGGAGTTATATCGGTCGAGAGCGGGGCGGGAAAGGTCCAGCGGCTGCGCCAGAGCGAACGCCAGCCGAAACGCCGGGACGGACAAACGGAAGGAAGGGACTGCGCGCAGAGCGGTAGCTAGGTGATCCGGGTCCGGCCGCCCGACCCGGGCCCCGCCTAGGCCATGAAGGCCTCCTCCACGCCCGAAGACCATGCGGCACGCCGCTCCGCGATCATCTGCTCTAGGCCCGCCTCGAAGAAGAACCGATCGCCCACCGCCGGCTCCAAGTCGTCGAGCCAGGTCGCGCGTGCGTCGAACTTGGCGAAGAACGGCCTGCCGACCCAGTTCGGATCGCGCGCTTGCAGGAACCTCAGCACGAACGCCTTCTGCTCGCCCAGCGAGGCCACACCTGCCACGAGCACCTTGCCCGGGGTCGTGGACATGCTGGGTCCCCGAACGGTGCGTCCCAGTCCCGAGACCTGACGGTACGCATCGTTGAAGATCTGCAGCGCCCGCGCCAGCGGTACCTCGAAGTGACCTCGCGGGCCGGTATCGCGCTCCACGAACATGTAGTAGGGAACCACACCCAGCCGAACCTGCCGCTGCCACAGCCGGGCCCAGATCTCAGCCGCATCGTTCACATGGCGAACCAGCGGCGCCTGAGCACGGATGACCGCACCCGTATCCTGGATCCGGCGTATCGCCTCCTGCGCGATGGATGTCTCCAGCTCCCGCGGATGGGTGTAGTGCGCGACCACCGTGATGTGCCGCCCGCACCGCCGCACCTCTTCGAAAAGCGAGAGGATATCATCGGCGTCGGGGTCGCTGACAAAACGGTACGGCCAGTAGGCCGGGGACTTCGTGCCGATGCGAATCGCGGCAATATGCCTGAGCCCCGGGCCCAGTAGCGGCTCCACGTAGCGCCGCAACACCGACGCCTTCATCACCATCGGATCCCCGCCGGTGAGCAGCACGCTTCTCACCTCCCGGTGAGCCCGCAGATAGCGCTGCCAGCGGTCCCCCTCACGGCTGGCGAACTTCAGATCCTCGATGCCGACGAACTGCGGCCAGCGGAAGCAGTAGGTGCAGTAGGCGTGGCAGGTCTGACCCGCCGCCGGGAAGAGCAGCACCGTCTCACGGTACTTGTGCTGGACACCCGGTATCGGCGAACCATCCAGCAGCGGCACGTTCAGCTCCAGCTGCCCGGCGGGATGAGGGTTCAGCCCATACTGGATCTCCCGAGCGGCCGCCGTGATCTCCTTCTCCGACGCGCCGCTGCGAATCAGCCGGTACATCCGGCCGAGCTGCTGGGGGCTCAGCATCTCCGGCTGCGGGAAGGTCAGCCGGAAGATCGGGTCCTCCGGGATGGCGGACCAATCGATCAGCTCGTCAACGATGTAGTTGTTCACCCGGAACGGGAGTACCGCCGCCACCGCTTCCATGGCGGCACGCTCACGCGCCGGGAGCGCTTGGAGCTGTGGCAGCCGGCCGATGTCTCTGCGCGTATACACACGATACCGGCGGCCACCTTCTTCGGCGCTGGCTGACTTCCGTCCCAACCTGTGACCGTAAAACATGTCCGAGCGACCCCCTCGTACTGGAGTCCGTCCGCTCCACGCTGGCTGGGTCGATGCCGCTGATCCTGCGGCAACCGGCTCGACCTCGCCCTGCTATGCCGTGTGGACGATTTTCGGTGGGGACGCCGACCGTCACCGCGCTCAGGCAGCGTCACCCAACCTACGACGGGATCCCAATCCCGGCCGGACTGGAAGTGCGGCACCGATGTCGGAGGCCTTCCCGCCGAAGTGGCCCCGTGACCTACCCGGCCTGCCGACACAGCGCTCGCGGTATTCTGTGAGCTAACTTAAATATATCGCCGCTCGCCGCCTCGGGCAAACCGCACCTGTAAGACAGTCAACGTTAGTGAGCACACACAGTATCCGGCCCCACCCCCAGCCACCCATCAGGCTTGTGCCTACCAGCCCGCTGTCCCTAGAATTTCCCTGCATGTGACATTCTGCCCCGAGCGCCCGCTGCGCTCCCTGCGGGATGACGTGTGCAAGTCATGAAATACCTGGCTTCTGAGGGTTCGGACCCAGGGGCCTGGAAGATGCGCAATGGCTCGCATCGATCACTTCGACAGCGCGACAGGCCCCAAGCACAAGGAATCGAGAGCGATGACCACAGAGAAGGGGAAAGCCGCAAGCTCGGTTGAGGACCTGAACCCTTACCACATCGCCCAGCAGCAGTTCGACCAGGCAGCCCGCTACATACCGGACCTCAAGGCCGGCCTGGTGGAGTTCCTGAAGCGCCCCAACCGCATGATCACCGTGGAGTTTCCGATCGAGACCGAGGCGGGCGAGGTCAGGAACTTCGTCGGGTACCGCTGCGTGCACAACCTGATTCGCGGGCCCGGCAAGGGCGGGATCCGTTATCACCCCGACGTGACGGCCGACGAGGTGCGGGCGCTGGCCTCCTGGATGACCTGGAAGTGCTCAGTGCTGGACGTCCCGTTCGGCGGCGCCAAGGGCGGCATCGTCTGCAACCCGAAGAAGCGGACCAAGGATGACCTGCGCAAGATCACGCGCCGCTTCATCGCCGAGCTGGGGGATGCCATCGGGCCGTACACGGACATCCCGGCGCCCGACGTGAACACGGACGCCGAGACGATGGCCTGGATCTACGACACGTACGACATGATGCACAAAGGCCGGAACAACCTGGGCGTCGTTACCGGCAAGCCGGTGGACGTCGGCGGCTCCTACGGCCGGCGCCACCTCGCGGGGCTGCCTGTTCTGCACGCAGGAGGCGCTGAAGCAAGGTGTGCTGTCGGGCCTGAACTCGGTCAAGGATGCCACGGTGGTCGTACAGGGCTACGGCAACGCCGGCGCCATCGCCGCGGAGCTCTACGCGGCGGAGGGCGCCAAGATCATCGCCGTCAGCGACTCGCGCGGCGGCATCTACAATCCCGAG
>JBDHKG010000034.1:0-25710 GCA_039586495.1 Gemmatimonadota bacterium
CAAGAAGCGGGGGCTGGAGGGCGAGCCGCTCCAGCCGGTGGACCTGCGCACGGCCGCCTACGTGCTGGCCATCGAGCGGGTGGCGCAGGTGACCCTGGAGCGCGGCATCTGGCCATAATCGACCGGGCCGGGCGGGAGTCGGCTGCTGCCGGCCACCGCCCGGCTCACTAAGCGCCCACCCAACTCACACACCCGGCGAACCCAACCGTGAGAAACCTCCGTGCAGCAGAGCCGCGCAGGCGTACGCCGCGGCCGCTGCCAGGAACAGCACTTGAGAACCGGCCTCCAATGCGATCAGCGCGGCGAGCGGCGTGGCCACGACCGAGCTGTGAAGCCGTTCGCCGCCCAGGCCCACGCCACAGCGCCCGTGTCCGCGCCAGCGAGGAAGCGTAGCCCGAGCGGGAAAGGCGTCCCCATCAGAAAGGCCAGCGGCGCCAGGACCGCGACGGCCACTGCAACCCGCAGCAGCAGCGGGGTCGGTTGCAGGAGATGAATCAGCGCCAGGAGCAGAGCCGCACACAGCACCAGCATCCCCACCAGCACCGCCCCCACAATCCAGCCGCGAGTCGCCGGCTGACGGTCGGACCAGGCGCTGCCCGCACCAGAGCAAATGAGGAAAGCGGTCAGAACCGCCGCCACCGCATACACGGGGTGGCCGAGCAGGAGGTTGAGCTGCTGGATCGCGGCGACCTCGGCCGCCAGGTAGGCGAGCCCGATCGCCGTGAAATAGCCGGCGAGGCGCGGCCAACCCGCGCTCCCAGCTCCTCGCGCACGCAACGCCGCGGGAACGAGCATGAGCAGGCCGGCCAGAACCACGCTCTGCACCAAGGTGGCCAGCAGAGCGATGTAGCCCCACTCGGCAAACGGCAGCCAGCTGCCGCGGCTCCCGGCGAGGAAGCTCCGCAGCGAGCCCACCCGCAGGAAGTGGTGCGGGTAGGGTCGCGCATCGTCCGCGACCGTCACATCGAAAGGATAGGCTGCGGCGAAGCGCGCTGCGCTATCGGACCCCGCGACCGCCGCGCCGGCCGCGCGGTAGAGCACGGGCTCATCCATGACGTTGAAGCGAGTCGCTGGTACGTCGATGCCGGGATACCAGTCGAGGTCGAAGCGCCGCGCCTCGGCCCAAGCGGCCAGCCGTTCGACATCCTGAGAGCTGAATCCCGACGGCTTCACCAATACGGTCCCCGTGGCCCAGCTCCGCGCTACGACCAGTCCATGCGCGACCGCACCCGGCGCATGCCGCCGAAGCGCCTCGACCGCAGTGAGTATCACCCGCACATTCTCGCGTGGCGGCACCGTCAGCCAGCGTGTTATCGCCAGCACACCTTCGTCACTCAGCCGCTCCACGTAGCTGACGTACGCCTCCTGCGTGTGGAGGAAATCCTCGTTCAGGGCATGCACGCCCGCCGCGGAGGTGCCGTAGGCCCGACCGGCCCCCATGGTGATGAGATCGAAACGCTCTCTCGAGCCCGCTACGTGGCCGCGAGCGTCGCCGATGGCCCACTCGACCTGGTCTGCCTGCGGCGACTCAACCACCGTACTGTCCGACCACCCGCCCAGTCGAACGAGTTCCGGGTTGAGCTCCAGCGCCTTCACCCGGTGTGCGCCGTGGGCCAACGCGTTCCAGACCTCCAGCCCCCCACCTGCCCCGATGACCAGCACTTCGCGCCGCTCGCCCAGGGCGTAGGGGAGTGCCGACGGCAGCCAGTCGAGTATCGCCCGTGCCGCAGCCTCTGCACTCCAATCGCTCACCGCGCCGGCGATCTCGGCATCAACGAAGAGTGCCGTCTGGCGGGGGAATGCGCCCGTATAGGTCAGCGAGAGCCCCGGTGCGTGACGGAACGCAGAGGCATCGACCGCCACCACCCAGCCCAACGGGCTCGCGCGCTCCGCCACGCGCCGCGCATCGGGAAAGGCCTCGACCTGAGGCAGACCCTTGTACGGCGTGATATCCAGCCGCCACAGGGGCTCCACGAACACGGCCGCGCCGAGCAGGAGAGTCCCCCAGGCACAACCCTTCAACGGCCTCTTTCTAGTCGCGGCAACCGAAACCGCGCTTATGGCACCCAGCGACGCCACGAGCGCCGGCACCGCGAGCGCCCGCACGGGGAACACGATCCAGAGGACCGCCACCGCCAGCGCCGCGCCCAGTCCCGCGCCGAGGAAGCTCGCGCCGTAGATCCAGCCTGTGCGCTCCGGCTCCAGTATAAGGGCGAACAGAACGGCCAGCGCCCCGACCGCGAAGGGCAGGGCAAGGAGCAGATAGACCAGCGCCAGGCGCGGCCACTGGCCGACGTCCCACGGCAGCTGTGTCGCGTCCAGGGGGACCTGATGAACCAGCGCGGCGCTGGCGACGAGTGCCACCGGCGTCAGCACGGCGGCCCAAGCGAACCACCGCGCCGCTGACTCCTGCTGTGGGCGCGCCAGCGCCACCAGCGTGCCGCTGGCACCGAAGCCCAGCATGGCAATACCGATCGCCATGTAGGCGAAGTGGTGGAACTGCTCGATGGCGAAGACCCGGACGAGGAGGATCTCGTAGGCCAGCGTGCTGGCCGAGAGGAAGGTGACCGTTAGAGGTCGGGCGTACCGCGTCACACGACTCAGCGCAGGCCCTTCAACATGGGCACGAACCGAACCGGGAGCAGGTTATGCGTGCGCACCTCGCCCGCTGCGTCTTTCTCCACCAGGATGAGGTTCTGCACGCCGTAGACGCTCCCCACAGGTATCAGCATCCGTCCACCGGGCTTCAGCTGCTCGACCAGCGCGGGTGGGATGTACCCTCCGGCCGCCGTGACGATGATGGCATCGAAGGGCGCTGCCTCGCTCCAGCCGTAGTGGCCATCGGCGTGACGCACGGTGACGTTCGTGTAACCGAGTCGCTCGAGTCGCTGGCGGGCGCTCGTCGCCAGCGCCCCGAAGATCTCCACCGTGTAGACCTGACAGCCGATCTCCGCCAGCACCGCCGCCTGATATCCCGAGCCGGTTCCCACCTCCAGTACGTTCATACCGGGCTCCGGGTCCAGAGTCTCCGTCATGTAGGCGACGATATAGGGCTGCGAGATGGTCTGGCCGTAGCCGATGGGCAGCGGGTGGTCCCCGTAGGCGCGCCGCCGATACCCCTCGGGCACGAACTCATGGCGCAGGACCGACCGCATGGCCGCGAGCGTTGCCGAGTCCCGGACCCCGTAGTCCCGGATCAGCCGCACCATCGCGAGGCGCTGTGGCTCGTTGGGGTCACTGGCGGATTGCTCGCGCTCCTGCGCCGCGACGCAACCCGCCGATCCGAGATGCAGCGCCAGAACGAGTATCCCTGCCCGCCGAAGCTTCATGAGCGACATCCTCAGTGACCTTACAGAACTCCAGAAACTTCCTGCCCCGCCGAACCCGCAGTCAAGGGCAGGCGTGCCGTGTATCCGAGGGACAACGACGCCGGGTCGACGCCCCGTCCTACAGCGACGCCAGCTGCCGGAAGGGATATCGCCAGCGCGAGCTCTTCAGTCGGCCGCCGCGACCGCCAGTCCGGCCGAGGCTCGCGCCTGTCCACCGACCTGCTTCTCCAGCTCGGCGGCCATGTGGCGCCGCGGCGATTCCGACTCCAGTTCGTCATAGTACTCACCACGATCGATCAGTTCGCCGAGCAACACGAGGCCGATGATGTAGCCACGCGAACCTACGGGAGCGATCACCCAGAGTGCCAGCGGTGTCAGCAATCCGAGGCCCAGGCGCGCTGCACTGAGCATCGGCCGGACGGGCCGCCCACTGAAGGCGAAATCCAGCTTCCTGAGGACGTAGAGCCCCAGCTTGCCCAAACCGAAGACCCCGGCCAGCCATGTTCTGCCCGTAAACACCGCAGCCAGGAAGAAACCGGTCCACAACACGCTGGCGCTGTGCCGGTAAGCAGGGCCGGAGCCCTTCAGCACGCTGTAGACCTGATCTGCACAGAGGAGCCCCAGGAAGCCGACGAGCGTTGCGACCGCGCCCAGCGGCGGCAACCCCGGCGCCAGCCACAGGTAGGTGCTGGCCAACGCGAAGAACGCCGACACCGCGACGACCTCCCGGCTCAGCCACGATCGCCGCAGGTTCAGCACGGCCCGATAGGCACGCCGCACTTTGCGCAGGTGCAGCGCGCCGAGCCCCAGGGTGAGGACGGCGGCGTCCACAAACAGCACGGGCTTGATCGATAGCGCGCCGGCCACCACGCTCGCGACGAGCGCGACCAACGCCGCGGCCAGTGAGGTGAACGCGAACAACGGCCACTCGGAGCGCAACGATGTCTTGGACGCCCGTGAGTCGGCCGCCGTGACAACAGGATTGGCCACGTCGGCAGCCGTCATCTCCGGCCGCAGTCGCTCGGGTCGCAGAGGGCTGATCCGCATCCGCGGCCCTAGGTCGCTCTCGGGGAAGCCGGCGACCGCGGTCAGCGGCTCGGCCTCGGGCACCTCCCCGAAGTCCAGCGCGCCCGTTGGACAGAGCGCCGAACACGCCGGCTTCAGCCCTCGTTTCAGTCGCTGTACGCAGAACGTGCACTTCGTCATGACGCCGCGCGCGCGGTCAAGGACGGGGGCGTCGTAGGGGCAAGCCCAGGCGCAATAGCTGCAGCCCATGCACTTCAGATCATCGAGCAGGACGACGCCCGTAGCCGCGTCCCGGGAATAGGCCAGAGCCGGACAGGCACACATGCAGACCGGGTCCACGCAGTGGTTGCAGGCAAGGGAGATGTGGTACACGGGGACCGCCGGATGATGGCGCGGGTTGAACGTCTCGACGCGCCGCCAGCTCAAGTCCGGCCTCAGCTCGTTCTCGATGGTGCAGGCCAGCCGGCAGGCGTCGCAGCCGGTGCAGCGGTTCGTGTCGAAGATGAAGCCGTCAGGCATCGCTCACCGCCTCCACCTCGACCCGCACATCGTGAAATGCCGCGCCGTACCCCATGTCGGTCTCGCGGGCGGCGGAACACAGGTTCACCGTCCCACCCTCGCTGATCCACCAGCCATTGGTCACGCACACGCAGCCGGCCTTGAGCCCGTTGTCCAACCGCGCTTCCAGCTCGAGCTCGCCGCGGTCGTTGAACACCCGCACCCACTGCCCATCCCTGATCCCGCGCCGCGCCGCGTCGTCGGGATGGATGTACGCCAGCGGTTCATCGCTCAGCTGGCGGATCATCTTCAGGTTGTTGAACTGCGAGTGGATGCGGTTCTTGGTGTTCGGGGTCAGCAGGTAGAGCGGGTAGACGTCGGGATCCGGAACGCCGCGGCGCGCGGACTCCACCGGCTCCGTGTACAGGGGCAGCGGGTCGACACCCCAACGCTCGGCGGCTTCACGCGACTCCAGCTCGATCTTGCCCGACGGCGTCGGGAAGCGGAAGTCCGAGAACGCTACCTCCTGTTGACTCGGCGCGGGCTGCGGGCCTTCCCGCAGGCGATCGAGCGTCAGCTCCGGGAATGGCTCCAGCGCCTTCTCCAGATAGGCATCCACCTCGGCGTCGGTGACCGGGAAAACCTCGGGATTCTGGGCCTCGGAAAGCCCCAACCTCTCTGCAAGAAGCCTGTAGATCTCTGATTCCGGCTTCACCTCGCCCGGCGGCTCGATCACCTTCTGCTTCAGCTGTAGGTAGGAGTGCCAGTAGGCGCCGATCACGTCCGACTGCTCGAACATCGTCTTGGCAGGCAGCACGATGTCCGCCTCCCGGGCCGTGTCGGTGAGGAACTGCTCCACCACCACCCGGAGTTCGAGGGCGCGGAACGCCTCGAGCACCGTGTTCGTCTCCGGGTTCTGGGTGATCGGGTTGCCGCGCTCTACCCAGGCCATGCGTAGCGGCGGGTCTTGCGTCTCTAGCATCGCCGGGCCGAGGCGCGCCGTTGCGATCGACACGCGTACTACGCCGTCGGGCTTCTCCGGCGGGTAGAATGCGATGGGGTCGCGCACCGCGTCGAAGATGTGGCTCTGCAGGTTCGCGTAGACCCAACCCGCGCCCGGCTTCCCGATGTTGCCCGTGATCGCGAGCAAGGCGAGGGTCGCCCGCATGGTCTGCCCGCTGTTGGTGAAGCGCTGCATGCCGTAACCGGGGCTGACCGTCACCGGCTCGATCGTCCCGAAATACTCCGCCAGCCGGTGGATGTAGCGCGCGGGTACCTCAGTGATCGCCGCCGCGCGCTCGGGCGTGAAGCCCTCGACCATAGCGGCGAAGGCCGGGAAGCCGAGAACATGCTCGGCAATAAACTGCTCGTCGATCTGGTCGGCCTTGATCAGAAGGTGCGCGACGGCGAGCGCCAGCGCACCATCGGTGCCTGGTCGCGGTTGGACCAGCAACGTCGCGCGCTCCGCTGACTCGGTGCGCCGCGGATCGATCACGACCAGCTTCGCCCCCGCATCCAGCGCCTGATCGATGAAGACCATCTGATGGATGTTGGTCTCCGCGGCGTTCTTGCCCCAGAGCACGATCAGCCTGGCGTCCGCGGTATCCCAGGGCGCGCTGTGCTTGTTGTCGCCCAGGGTCAGGCGCGTCGCCTCCAGGCCCGCCGGCCAGCAGAGGTCGCCGTAGGTCGTGGTGCAGCCGCCGTAGAGGCGCCAGAAGTCCAGGCCGACCCGGTTCAGGGTCCCTTTGGTGCCGCTGCCGCTGTAGTAGAGGACGCTCTGGGGACCCGGGTCGGCCTTTAGCTCTACAAGCTTTTTGGCGATGGCCGTCAATGCCTCGTCCCACGAGACGCGCTCGAAATCGGCGGTCCCGGGTAAGCGCTTCAGGGGATGCAGAATGCGGTCCGGCGAGTACACCCGCTCCACATAGCTCAGGCCCTTCAAGCAGACGCCACCGGCCGTGGCCCGGTTGCCCGAGTGCGGCTCGATCCGCCGGATGCGGCCGTCCTCCACGTGCACCTGCATGGCGCAGGTGCTGTAACAGTTACGCGGACAGGCAGTGGTGAAGATCTTCATGCACTGAAAGTGACAGGTTCCCGGCGACAGGCGACTCGCCATCGCCGGGAACCATAGAGATCACAGTCGAAGACCGTCAACCGCGGGCACCTGCCCGACGCCTCAGTCCCCGGCAGTCACCACGAGCTCCTCCCGAGCCGTCTGAGGAATCGGGCGCTCCGGCCGCCGTATCACCTGCCAGCGTCGCCAGAGGAGATAGATCGCGGGAAGCACCACGAGCGTGAGGACCGTCGCGCTCAGCATTCCGCCCACCATGGGCGCGGCGATGCGCTTCATGACGTCGGCACCGGTGCCACTGCTCCACAAGATGGGCGCCAGGCCAGCCATGATCGCTGTGACCGTCATGACCTTGGGCCGCAACCGTTCCACCGCACCTTCGCGCACGGCCGCGGCGACGTCAGATACGTCGCGCATACGACCCTCGAGGCGGCGGCGGTGGAACGCCTCGTCGAGGTAGATGAGCATCACCACCCCCGTCTCGGCAGCCACGCCTGCCAGGGCGATGAAACCGACCCACACGGCGACGCTCGTGTTATAGCCCAGCGGCCAGAGGAACCACACACCACCGACAAGAGCGAACGGCAGCGCGATCATCACGATCAACGACTCCGTGACACTACCGAAACTGAAATAGAGCAGTAGAAAGATGATCCCGAGCGTCACAGGCACTACGATCTTCAGCTTTTCGACCACACGCTGCATGAACTCGTACTGGCCGCTCCAAACGAGAGTGTAGCCCGCAGGTAGCGATAGTTCACGATCTACCGCCTCCTGAGCATCACGCACGTAGCTGCCGACGTCCCGCTCGCCGGGGTCCACAACGACGGTCGTTACGGGAAAGGCATTCTCGGTCTTCACCGCCATCGCGCCCTGGCGGATCGTGATGTCGGCCACCTGACCGAGTGGGATCTGCACGCCGTCCATCGCCGGGATCGTGACCTCACGCAGCTCCTGGACATCCTCTCGCAGCTCGCGCGGGTAGCGCACATTGACGGCGTAGCGTTCCCGTCCCTCCACAGTGACGGCGGCGGTCATCCCGCCTACGGTGGCCATGATCGCGCTGTGCACGTCTCCGACGTTGAGTCCGTAGCGAGCCGCCTCGGGACGGTTGATCTCGATGTCCACGTAGTAGCCGGATACACCGCGCTCGGCAAAGGCGCTGCGCGTGCCTGGCACGCGCTGAACGATCCGCTCCACCTGCTCGCCGAGCACCTGGAGTGTGTCCAGGTTAGGCCCGAAGATCTTGATCCCCACGGGTGTACGTACACCGGTGGCGAGCATGTCGATGCGCCCCTTGATCGGCATGGTCCAGGCGTTCGTGACCCCCGGGAGCCGCACGGCGCGATCCATCTCACGGAGCAGGCGCTCATAAGTCATTCCCTTCCGCCACTCGCCCTTGGGCTTGAGCGTGATCGTCGTCTCCCACATGTCGAGCGGTGCGGGATCGGTGGCAGTCTCAGCACGGCCCACTTTTCCCAGCACCGTCTCCACCTCCGGAAACGAAGCGAGCACGCTGTCCTGGTAGGTCATGATCTCGCGCGCCTGCGCGATCGACACGCCGGGCACCGTCGTCGGCATGAAGAGGATCGAGCCCTCTTGAAGCGGTGGCATGAACTCGCTGCCGAGTCGTCGCCAAGGCACGACCGTCAGGCCGAGCACGACCACCGCCCCAACGACCACGGCCCAAGGCCGGCGCACCACCATCTCGATGACGGGTCGATACATCCACATCAGGCCGCGGTTGATGGGGTTTCGTGCCTCGGGTCGGACCTTGCCCCTAATGAGGTAGCCCATCAGGACCGGGACGAGCGTCACGGATAGCAACGCGGCTCCTGCCATGGCGAACGTCTTCGTGAAGGCCAGTGGCTTGAAGAGCCGCCCCTCCTGCTGCTCCAGCGCGAAGACCGGCAGGAAGCTGAAGGTGATGATGAGCAGCGAGAAGAAGAGCGGTGGCCCCACCTGCTTGGCGCTCTCCAGCACCAACTCCCAGCGGGAGCCGCGTCCACGATCGCGCTCCAGATGCTTGTGCATGTTCTCGACCATCACGATGGCCGCGTCCACCATGGCGCCGATCGCGATGGCGATGCCGCCCAGGCTCATGATGTTGGCGCTGACGCCGATGGACCTCATCACCATGAACGAGATGAGAATCCCCAGCGGGAGTGTAATGATGGCCACGAGAGCCGAGCGCGCGTGCAACAGGAACAGCACGGCGACGGCCGCCACGATCAGCGACTCCTCGACCAGCTTCTCGCGCAGCGTGTGGATCGCCCGATGAACGAGATCACTGCGGTCGTAAGCCGTCCGCAGGTGCACGCCGGCCGGCAGACCTTTTTGGATCTCAGCGATTCGCTTCTTGACCGCCTCGATGGTGCTGAGGGCGTCGGCCCCGAAACGCATGACGACGATCCCCACCACGACCTCGCCTCTGCCGTCGAGGTCGGCCGCACCGCGGCGCGGGGCCGGGCCGAGCTGTACCGTGGCAACGTCCTTCACGCGGATCGGCGTTCCGTTCGGCGTCGCGCCCACAGCGACGTTCTCGATGTCCCGGATTCCCTGCAGGTAACCGAGCCCACGGATCATGTACTCGCGACCGCCCATCTCGAGGACGCGCGCGCCGATGTCGATGTTGTGAGAGCCGATGGCCTGAGCCACGCGGGTCACCGGGATATCGAAGGCGCGCAGCCGTTCAGGGTTGACCTCTACCTGATACTGTTTCACGAAGCCGCCCAGACTGGCTACCTCTGACACGCCCGGCACCGAGGTCAACTGGTAGCGGATGTACCAGTCCTGCAGGCTGCGCAGCTCCGCCAGGTCGAGACTGTCCGACTCCAGCACGTACTCGAACACCCAGCCGACGCCCGTGGCATCGGGCCCGAGGGTCGGCTCCACGCCGGGCGGTAGCTGCTGTCGGATGCCGTTCAGGTACTCGAAGACCCGCGAGCGTGCCCAGTAGATGTCGGTCCCGTCCTCGAAGATCACGTAGACCAGGCTGAGCCCGAAGAACGAGTAGCCGCGCACGACCCGGGCGCCGGGGACCTTGAGCATCTCCGAGGTGATCGGGTAGGTGACCTGGTCCTCCACGATCTGCGGCGCTTGCTCGCGGAAGTCCGTCTGGATGATCACCTGGACATCTGAGAGATCCGGGATCGCGTCCAGCGGCGTTGTCTTCATCGCCCAGACGCCCCCGGCGACGATCGCTGCCGTAGCCAGCAGGACCAGGAACCGGTTCCGCAGCGACCACTCGATGATCTTGCTAATCATGGCGGTGCTCCTCCCGACCCTGCGCCTCGCCATCGACATCCGGCTCCATTGCCGACCCGTGACCCGCATGCTGCATCCCGGGCATGCTACCGCCCGTGCTCCCGAGTCGGGATTCGGCGTCGACCAGGAAGTTCGCCGACCCCACGATCAACTCACCCTCCGAGAGGCCGGCTAGGATCTGAACGCGATCACCTGCCCGAGCGCCCACCACGACCTCGTGCGGGTGCAATGACCCGTCTTCGTGCCGGTGAAATACGAGGTTACGCTCGCCGGTCTGGATCACCGCGTCGACGGGAACGGTCAGCACGTCGTCGCCGATCTCGGCGTCGAGGTACATCGTCGCGAACATACCGGGCTTCAAGCGCATATCGGAGTTGGATACGGTGAGGCGAACCCGGTTAGTACGGCTCCTCTCGTCCACGGTGGGATAGACGAAGCTGACCTGACCCATCATGTGCTGGCCGGGATAGGCGGCCACTTCGATATGCGCCTGTTGGCCCTCCCTGACGAACTGCAAGTCCTGTTCAAAGACATCCCCTTCCACCCACACCGTCGACAGATCAGCGATGCGATAGAGCCGCTCACCCGGCGTCACCCGCTGTCCTTCGAGGACGTGTTTCTCGAGAACGGTTCCAGCGAACGGCGCGACGAGCGTGAGCGTCTTGGTCGCCTCTCCTGTCTCCTCGACGCGCGCGATCTGTTCCTCGGTGATGTCCCAGTAGGCCAGTCGGCGGCGAGCGGCCTCGAGCAGCGCCTGCGCGTTGCGCCACGCCTCGCCCGCAGCGGGGTTCAGCTGCGCGGCCAGGCGCTTTGCCGTCAGCAATTCCTCCTGGGCGGCGACGAGCTGCGGGCTGTAGAGCGCCAGCAACGGCTGCCCGCGCCGCACCGACTCGCCCGTCGTGCTGACGTGCAGTCTCTCGACGAAGCCGTCGATCTTCGGTGTGATATCCGCGATCTTGGACTCCGCCGCCTCGATCCGCCCCACCGTGCGCATCGTGCGGCTCAGCGGTCCGCGGCTGACGGCCGTGTAGACCACGCCCAAAGCACGCTCCTGGTCGGCGGTCAGGTGTACGGCCTGGCGCACCACCGCGCCCGAGCTATCGGTCGCGCCTGCGGCGCCGCCGTGCATGTGGGCGTGCTCCTCAGCGCTCATCCCCGGCATCGGCGATTCCTCTTGAGCAGCGCCACAGGCCGCAAGCGCGACCGCGCCGAGCAGGATGGCCAAGTTCAGTCTCTTCATTGCTCACCTCCCAGCGTGGCCCCGACCAGCGCTTCCACTTGTGCCACAGCACGCAGGTATTCAGCAGTCAGGCGCACGCTCTCTGTCTGGTAGCGGTTCACCGTCATCTCGTTCAGGACCAGTGTCGAATAGTCCACACGGCCCACCCGGTAGGCCGATAAAGCCGACTCGACCGCAGCACGTGCCTGCGGCAAGACCGACGTCGCGTAGAGATCGGAGAGGTTGCGGGCACGCTCGGCCTGCGCTCGGAGCTCGGCCAGTTGCGCGAACGTCTCGTTGTAGAGGTCCAACTCCCGCGCTTCCTCCATCCTCTGCACGGCCTGCATCTCGCGACGCAGCGGCAACTGCCGCGAACCTGCAAAGACGGGTATGCTGATGCCAAACGTCAGCGTCGTGAAATCATCGAACTGCGGACGCTGCCCGTATCCGACACTGATGGTGAGATCCGGGTAGAGTGCGCGCCGCGCCGCCCGATAACCGGCCTCCGCCGCCTGCACCCGTTGCCGTGCGGCGCGCAGCGCCGGTCGCCGCTCGACGGCCAGCTCCATGAGCGCGCCCACCGTGGGCAACTCCAGGCCAGGCTCCGGCAACTCCAGCGCACCGACCGGCTCCGTGGCGCCGCGCCCCAGCAGCGCGTTGAGGCGCGCCGCCATGGCCAGACGATCCTGCTGCATGACCGTGATGTCCTCGGTCATCTGCGCGACCGCGACCTGCGCCTGCAGGACGTCCTGCTGCAGGGCGGAGCCGACCGCGTACATGGCGGATGAGACCTGCAGGAAGTCGCGCAGCAGCTCGCGGGTCTCGCCCATGATTGCCAAGGCGCGGTCCATGTAGGCG
Source organism: Gemmatimonadota bacterium (assembly GCA_039586495.1). GTDB lineage: Bacteria > Gemmatimonadota > Gemmatimonadetes > Palauibacterales > KS3-K002. The sequence continues at coordinate 12,269 of JBDHKG010000034.1, forward strand.
AGCTGGTAATAGACCGACTTCACCCAGGCCAGGAGGCGCTGCTCCGCCTCCTCGGCCTCCAGTTGCTCCGCCTGTGCCAGATGCTTGGCACGGCCCTCACTGAACCCGAGCTTTCCCGGCCACGGAAAACGCTGCATCAGCGTGACCGAGTTCATGGTCATCGGCTGATCGGTCCGACCGAAGTCGTTCACGGGCCGGTTCATGAAGCCGAAGGACAGCAGAGGATCGGGCAGCGCACCGGCCTGCGGCACACGCGCCAGCGCCGCATCGGCACGCAGCCGCGCTGCCTGCAGACTCGGGTTGGCCTCTCGCGCGAGCGTCAGCGCCTCAGTCAGCCGCAGCGTGTCAGCTACCTGCTCTTCCCGGCGCGCGGCCGCACCGGCATCCGGCTGCCAAGTAGCGACAACCGCCGCCCCTGCCGGCCCCTGCGCGCTCAGGAGGAAAGCCACAATGATGTCTATTGACCTTGGAACCATGCGTCGCCTCTCAACGTGAAGCACACACACGTGCACCCGGCGGCAGCGCCGCCGAGCGATGTCTCAGACTTTCGATTGAGAGGCTAGGATCTGGGTGGAGGCAGTAACGGGGTCGTAAGCGATCCGGTCAGGGAAACGATCGACTCAGCCTCCCTCGCCCTGGCGAGCGTCGGCACGAACGCAACCACCGCCGCCTCGAGCAAGGCGACGCCGACGGCTGAGCATGTGAGCGCCTCACAGCACTCGGGTGTGCTGCAGTGCGCGCAATCGTCAGGTGCTTCCACCGCCCCCCATTCGACCTGGGCGGTGGCAGAGTGGCAACGGGACATGGGATGCTCACCCGGGCGCGCGTAAATCGCGGGCCCGGCGAGCCCACCCAGGTGAGCGACGAGCAACAGGAGCGCCAGGGAACGCATAACGAGAAGTAATATTACTCGGGAGCGGTGAGATTTCCAGCCCCGCCCCGCCGGCTCGCTCCCGCCGTTTCCCGTTCGAGCCGGGATCTGAGACCGAGCGGCCGCAGGCCCGGGCCGGATTCCCTGTCTTCCTCTACGTTTTCGCCAACTGCCGCAGCACGTAGTGGAGGATGCCGCCGTTCCGGTAGTACTCGAACTCCTGCGGCGTGTCGATGCGCACGGTGGCGTTGAACTCGACCTTGGAGCCGTCGTGCTTCGTGGCCACCACTTTGACCTCGCGCTTACCCTCCGGATTCTCGACGTCGAATGTCTCCTCGCCGCTGAGGCCCAGCGACTCGGCGGTCACACCATCAGGGAACTCTAAGGGCAGCACACCCATGCCGATCAGGTTGCTGCGATGGATGCGCTCGAAGCTCTCCGCGATCACGGCCCGGATGCCCAGGAGGCGCGTGCCCTTGGCCGCCCAGTCGCGGGACGAGCCGGAGCCGTATTCCTTGCCGGCCAGCACCACCAGCGGTGTCCCCTCGTCCTGGTAGCGCATCGCCGCGTCGTAGACGGACATCTGCCCCCCGCTAATCAGATGCCGGGTGAACCCGCCCTCGATGCCCGGCACCAGCTTGTTGCGCAGGCGAACGTTGGCGAAGGTGCCGCGCATCATCACCTCGTGATTGCCGCGCCGCGAGCCGTACGTATTGAAGTCAGGTGCCTCCACGCCGTGATCGATCAGATATCGCCCAGCGGGACTGTCCTTCTTGATCGATCCGGCGGGAGAGATGTGGTCCGTGGTGATGGAGTCCCCCAGGTAGACCAGCACCTTCGCTCCCTTGATCGCCTCCACCGGCGGCGCTTCCGCGGTCAGCCCCTCGAAGAAGGGTGGGTGCCTGACATAGGTGGACTCGGAGTCCCACTCATAGAGGTCGCCGCTGGGAACCGGCATCGCCTTCCACTGTTCGCTGCCTTCGAACACGCCGGCATACGAGCTACGGAACATCTCCGACTGGAGCGCGCGCCCGACGTCTTCCTGGACCTCCTGACGCGACGGCCAGACGTCCTTCAGATAGACGGGCTCGCCATCCTTGCCGGTACCAAGCGCCTCGCTGTAGAGGTCGATGTCCATCCGGCCCGCCAACGCGTAGGCAACGACCAGCGGCGGCGAGGCGAGGTAGTTGGCCCGCACCTCCGCGTGCACGCGTCCCTCGAAGTTCCGGTTGCTCGAGACCACCGCTACCGCCACCAGCTCGCCCTTTTCGATCCCCTCCGAGACGGCGGGATGCAGCGGCCCGCTGTTGCCGATGCAGGTCGTGCAGCCGTATCCGACCAGGTTGAAACCGAGCTTCTCCAGGTACGGCATCAGCTCCGCTTTCTCGAGATACTCGGTCACGACCTTCGAGCCGGGCGCCAGGCTCGTCTTGACCCACGGCTTCGTCGAAAGCCCCCGCTCGACCGCCCTCTTCGCTATCAGTCCGGCCGCCACCATCACCGATGGGTTGGAGGTGTTCGTGCAGCTCGTGATCGCTGCGATCACCACTGATCCGTGGCGCAGCTCGAAGCTGTCGCCATTGCTGGAGACGGGGACAACGCTGTCAGCGATGAACCTGTCAATGTGATTCGGCTCGTCCCCATCGCCGCCCTCGCTCTCCCAGCGCCCGATCGCCCTGTCGCTGCCCGAGCCCGGATTCACCATCGTCGCCAGCGCCTCCTTGAACGACCTCTTCACGCGGGAGAGCGGCACGCGGTCGTGCGGGCGCCGCGGGCCCGCGAGGCTCGGCTCCACCGTGCCGAGATCGAGGCTGAGTGTATCCGTGTACTCCGCCCGTGGAGTCGCGGCAGTATGGAAGAGGCCCTGCTCCTTGATGTAAGCCTCGACGAGCGCGACCTGCTCATCGCTGCGGCCCGTGAACCGCAGGTACTTGAGCGACTCCTCATCCACAGGGAAGATCGCGCTCGTACAACCCATCTCCGGCGACATGTTGCTGATCATCGCGCGGTCGGCCAGCGGCAGCTTGGCCAGCCCCGCGCCGTAGAATTCCACGAACTTCCCCACCACTTTCTTGGCGCGGAGCATCTGCGTGACTGTGAGAACGAGATCCGTCGCCGTTGCCCCTTCAGCCAGCTCGCCGGTGAGCTCGAAGCCGATGACCTGAGGGATGAGCATAGCGATCGGCTGGCCGAGCATGGCAGCCTCGGCCTCGATGCCGCCCACGCCCCAGCCGAGCACGCCGATCCCGTTGATCATCGTCGTATGCGAGTCGGTGCCGACCAGCGTGTCCGGATACACCCAGCCATCGCCATCGGTCATCACAACGCGGGCCAGGTACTCCAGGTTCACCTGGTGGACGATACCTGTCGCTGGCGGGACCACACGGAAGTTCTCGAACGCCTGCTGCCCCCAGCGCAGGAACGTGTAGCGCTCGCGGTTCCGCTCGAACTCACGCTCGACGTTGTAGAGAAACGCGTCTGCCGTTCCATACTGGTCCACCTGCACCGAGTGATCGATCACCAGCTCCGCCGGTTGTAGCGGGTTGATCTTCGCCGGATCACCCCCCAGCTCACGGAGCGCCTCGCGCATCGCCGCCAGATCGACCACCGCCGGCACTCCGGTGAAGTCCTGCAACAGGACGCGCGCCGGACGGAAGGCGATCTCGGTGGATGGCTCCGCCGTCGGCTGCCACCTGGCCAGGGCCTCTATGTCGTCGGCTTTGACAGTGTTACCGTCCTCGTGGCGAAGCAGGTTCTCAAGCAGGATCTTGAGGGCGTACGGCAGACGCCCCACCGCTAGCCCTGCCTTCTCCAGCGCCGCCAGCCTGGCGATGCGCAGCGTTAGCCCTCCCACAGACAGCGCCCCGTGTACCCCATAGGTATCAGCCATGATCGACAGCTCCTCGAGTCACGTCAGGTCGTACAGTCAGATGGTCTGGGGTGACAGCCGGTACTGTCGTACCCGAACTCGCTTTCGTCAATGCCTCAGGTCAGTAACCCCTGGCCAGTCCACGCCCACGCGGGTCGGCGGCACCCGTGAAGCGAACCGGGAGTCCGGCATCGTCGTACTCGATCGTCAGCCCGTGCGCGTTCCCGAGGCCGCCCACCGCTCGAACGTTGTGTCCCAGCGCCCGCAAAGTGCCGTGGACCTCACGGGGAATCCGGCGCTCGACGGCGATGATGTCGGGCTCGATGAAGCTGATCCGTCCCGCCGCGAGCGCTTCCTGTATGTTCATGCCGAAATCGATCATGTTCATCAGCATCTGCGGCACCGTCTGGCCGATCGTGTGCCCGCCAGGCGTCCCGAGCGCGATCCATGGTTTCCCGTCGTGCATCACGATGACCGGCACATCGCCCGACAGCTTGCGCCGGCCCGCGTGCGCGTCCATCGGGTTGCCCTTGGGCTCGAACGTGCAATAGGCGAGCGAGTTGTTGAGCCAGATCCCGGTCCCCTCCGGCATGATCCGGCTACCGAACAGGTTCCCCAGCGTTTGTGTGGCGGAGACGACGTTGCCCCAGCGGTCGGCGACCACGAAGTGCGTGGTGTGCCCATCACCGCCGGGAAAGCTCGTCGGTGGCGCGAACGGCGTCGCCCGACCCGGATCGATCCTGGCGACCTGCTCAGCCCAGTACTCCTCCGACAGCAACATATCTATAGGCGGCGGCTGGACGTCCGGGTCGCCCGCGTACCTGAGCCGGGTCCAGAAGGCGTGCTTCGTCACCTCGGCGTAGCGGTGGAGATAAGCAGCCGTGTTGTGGCCGAGGGAGCCTGGATCGAACCGGCTCATCATGCCGAGTCGCACCAGCGCCGGATACGCGTTGGCCGGGGGAGAGGCGGTCAGAACCTCGAACCCGCGGTAGTCGATGCCAATCGGCTCCCACCACTCGGCCTCATTCTCGATCAGATCCTGAAGCGAGAGGAAGCCGCCTGCCTCCCGCATCGCCGCGTCGATCGCCTGACCCAGCTCGCCGCCGTAAAGCGCGCCAGCGCCCTGCTCCGCGATCAGGCGCAACGATCGGGCAAGGTCTTTCTGCACTAACCGCTCACCGGCACGGAGCGGTCGGCCACGCATGCCGTAGAACTCCCTCGCGTGATCCGGGAACTCATCGAACGCGCGCGCGATCATGGAGGCGCTGCGCCCGGTCACCACGAATCCCGTGTCGGCAAGGGCGACGGCCGGTGCGAACAGCTCCGCCCATTCCAAGGCGCCGTACTCCCGGTGCATCGCTTCCCAGGCGTTGACGTTGCCCGGGGTCGATATCGCCTTGGCTGCGCGTCGGTTGTCCAGGTAGTCCGGCGTCGGCGAACGGTAGACATCGGAATTCACCACCGCCGGGATCCTGCCGCTAGGGTTCAGAAAGCGCGTCTGACCGGCGCTCGCGTCGTACACCAGTATGGTGCCGTAACCACCGATGCCGGACATCATGGGTTCCACGACGTTCAACGCCGCCGCGATGGCGACCGCGGCGTCAAAGGCGGTACCGCCCGCTCGCAGGATCACAAGCCCCACCTCGGTAGCGAGCGGATGCGCGGTGCTGACCATCCCCGAGGTGCCGACCGCCGGCTGCAACTCGCCGGCCGGGGTGGTGCTGGGCTCTTGTGCAGCGCAGGGCAAAACGCTGACGCCCCGCACAAAAATCCCGGCGATCAACGCGAGCACGGTATTATCCATCTCCAACCTCCTGCACGTCGATGTGACAGCGGATGGCTTCCCCTGTAACGCTCAAGACGGGCGCGGGCGACCTCGAAGGCCGCCCGCACTGCGCTCTGAACGCTCGATCGTTTGCGAGCCTGCTGTTACGCGCAAACACGAGCGAAGTCGGGTGTGTGTGCTAGTGCTCCGCGTGCTGCCTCCGAAGCTCTTCGGCCATGGCCTTGATCTCCGTGAGGTCCCTCTGCATCTCGCTCCAGCCGTACCAGAAGGCATAGTCCGGATTGGCGTGGAACGTTCCCTGGAACGTCCGCATGCGATGCTCCAGATGCATGACGAATAGCCTTTGCTCGATGGGTGTCGGCGCGTCCTGGAAGGTGAGGAGATCAGGATAGGCATACGAGTAGTACTCCGGGTTCTCGAGGACGCCGTCCTGGTAGAGCCCAGACACCACACGGATGGCCTCCGCCAGCAGATGATCCGCCTCCCTGATCATCTCGTCGCCCTTGTCCAGCTCCGCTCTGGCGAAGTTCTCCGAGTGGCAATCGCTGCAGACCTGGATCATCCTCGCGCGCTCGCCCTCCCAGTCCTCCTGCGTGAGCCGCGCCACGTCCGCCGCCTTCACCACCTCGAGCCGGCCCGTAGGCTGCCCGTCTGGATCCAGCACACCAAGCGCCTGCAAGATCGTCACCCGGTCGGCCGCCCAGCGTGTGTCCTCGGGCATGGGGAGCCTCACGGCGAGGAAGCCCCAGGCGGTTCGAACGGCATGGTCGCCGTCCGCCATATGGCACGTCTGACAGGTGGGCGCCGCTGCGTCCGCAGGCAGCGCGCCGATCTGCTTCAGCAGGAAGCGCACCCCGTGCTTGGAGGCGGAGTACATCTCCCACTGCGGGTGGTCGAACCCCATGTGGCACGTCTGGCAGGCCTGCGGCTGCCGCGCCTCCTTCCTCGAGAATAGGTGCCTGGTATGGCAGGCATCGCAGGAGGCCAGGCCGAACCCCGCGCCACTCTCCTTCAGCGCCTCTATCTCCTCCTGCGTCTTCAGCCCGATCTTGTGGCAGCCGCCGCAGCCCTTCATCCCGTCGATCAGCGCCATGGGCTGCCAGTGTGTGGTGGGCATCGCCTTCATCGCCGCCCAGGCGAAGGCGTGCTTGCCGGCCTTGAATTGCGCCACCCGATCGGCATGACACGTGGCACACGTCTCCGGCGTGGGGATCACCACCTTGTCCACGTCCTCAGCGGACGCGTGCGCCCCGCCGTGGCAAACGGCGCAACCCACGCCGGCCCCGCTGTGCTTGCTGAGCCTCCAGTCCGAGACGATGCCCGGGCTCACCTCGCTGTGACAGTCCACGCAGGAGGCCGCCGGAGCGACGGAGTCACGCTCGGAAAACCTTCCGGACAGCATCACGGGTACAGCTGCCACCAATAGCAGCGCAGAGAGGATCGGTAGCCTGCCCATCCACTTACCTCCTGGGCTGAGTGAAGATGGAGTTGTGCCTAAGCGGGCCGGGTCGATCGATATTGTCGCGAGTTCACCTGCAAGATGGGACGCCCGATCCGCTGCCGGCAAGCGATGAAACAGCGGGCGATGCTGGGCGCTCCCTCTCGCGCGCCGGCCGCTTCACGCGCATTTTATCTAAAGGACACCCAAACCTCTGCGCGCTCGTCTGTAGAGCCACGTTCTGACGGCCGTGTCAGCTTCGCGGTTCTGAACTCGTACCGAGCGCAGATATGCAACTGATCCTGTAAGGAGGTTCTCATGGCGGACCGCGTCAAGAAGGTCAACTACGTGTACGTCACCGTTCCCAACCGTCCGGGACACGGTGCGAAGGTGCTCGGTGAGCTCAGGGACTCCGGGGTCAACCTGCTCGCTTACTCCGGCTTCCCCGCCAAGCGAGGCAAGGCCCAGCTCGACCTGATTCCCGAGGACATGGCCGCCCTGCGCAGGGTCGCCAAGAAGAAGGGCTGGCGTCTGAGCACGGTCAAGAAGGGCTTTGTCGTCCAGGGGAAGGACGAGGTTGGTGCCGTGCATCGCCACGTGGACAGGCTGGCCAAGAACAAGATCAACATCATCGCGGCCGATGCCGTGGCCGCAGGCAAGCGACGCTACGGGATGATCCTCTGGGTGAAGCCGAAGGACTATAGTCGCGCGGCGAAGCTCCTGCGGGCCAAGTAGCCCGCCTGGCAAATCGGGAGGCGGCCAGGGAACAGCTCCCCTGGCCGCCTTTGACTTCACGCGGGAGTCCTGCGCGGCCTATAAGCTCAGTAGCTCTCCTCCGTCAGCTCGACCTTGCCTTTGAACACGCGATAGATGTACGCCGTGTAGACGATCACCAGCGGCATGCCGATCAGCGCGATGATCAGCATCACCGTCTGCGTTCGCGGCGTCGATGCCGCGTTGTAGATCGTCAGGCTGTAGGCGAGGTCCGTGCTCGACGGGACCAACCTGGGGAACATCCCGACCGCGGCCAGCCCCACAATCGCAATGATCGTGAGGGATGACGCCAGGAACGCCCGCCCGTAGCGCGCTGCCCGGCTGGCCAAGGGCACGTAGGCGGCCGCGGCGAGTAGCACGAGTAACAGGATCCAGAAGAGCGGATTGCCGAGCACGCCGTCGAAGGCATGCGGCGCGACGAAGATCGACGCGATCGTTGCGACGAGATAGAGCACGACGAACGCGAGCCAGCCGCCCTGCGTCCAGCGCCGCATGCGCTCCAGGTGCTCGCCCTCCGCCTTGAGGCACATGTAGGCGGCGCCCTGCATCGTGAACATCGCGAGGCTCACCAGGGCGACGAGGATCGCATAGGGATTGAGCAGCCTCAGGAACGATCCCGTGAAGTCGCCGCTCTCGTCGATGGGGATCCCCCGGATGACGTTGCCCACCGCCACGCCGTAGAGGAGTCCGGCGACCAGACTCCCCAGGCCGAAGCACCAGTCCCAGAGCTTGCGCCAGCCCGGCCCCGCGAGCTTGCCGCGAAACTCGAACGAGACCGCCCGGGCGATCAGGGCCGCCACCACGAGCATCAGCGCCAGGTAGAAGGAACTGAACACGGTCGCGTAGACGATGGGGAAGGCCGCGAACAGCGCCCCGCCTCCGGTCAGTAGCCACACCTCGTTGCCATCCCAGACCGGGCCAATCGCGTTCAGGTAGACGCGCCGCTCGTGCTCACTGCGCGCGAACAGGGAGAGGATGCCGACGCCGAGGTCGAACCCGTCGAGGACGGCGTACCCGATGATCAGCACGCCGATCAACAGGAACCATATGGTGTTGAGGTCCATCACGCCGTCACCTCCTTCGCTACGGCCGGCTGCAGGCCATGCTGGGCCTCCTTCACCATCAGGTAGATCCAGAGCGCCCCCAACAAGAGATAGATCACGCCGAACAGCAGGATCGAGAACAGGACGTTTCCCGCTGCCACGGTGTGCGAGTGCCCCTCGCTGGTCCGCAGCAGGTGGTAGACGATCCACGGCTGCCGACCCACCTCCGCCGCGACCCAGCCGAACTGGCAGGCCACCACCGGCAGCGGGACGGCGTAGACGAGCAGCTTGAGATATCGCCGTCCCTCAAACAGCCGGCCGCGCCAGCGCTGCAGAACGCCCCAGGCCATCACTGCAATGAAGAACAGGCCAAGGATCACCATGTTGTGGAACGATACGAACGTGATCCAGAGCGGCGGCCGCTCGTCCACGGGGAATTCATCGATCCCCTGGATCGTTGCGTTGGCATCGCCGAAGGCGAGCCAGCTGACCAGGCCGGGTATCTCGATCTTCGCCCGTAGCTCGGGTGGCCGGTCCTTCACCAGCCCGAACAGCACCAGCGGCGCCCCCTGCTGGCTGGTATAGAGCCCCTCGATCGCCGCGAACTTCTCCGGCTGCGTGCGGGCGACCTGCTGGGTGTGCATGTGTCCGAAGGGGAACGCGACCAGAATCGCGCTGACCAGGCCCCAGACGAGCGAGAGCCGGAGCGCCCCCTTCCCGATCTCGTCCTCACGGTTCCTGAGCACGCGGTAGGCGGCGACGGCCGCCATCATGAAAGCACCGGCAACCAGTGACGCGGTGAGGGTATGAAAGAAGCGCGGCACTGTGGACGGGTTGAATACCGCCGCCCAGAAGCTCTCCAGCTCCGCGCGCCCATGCCGGACCGCGAAGCCCGTCGGCGTCTGCTGCCAGGAGTTCGCCACCAGGATCCAGAAGGCGGAGATGACCGAGCCTATGGCCACCATCAGGATGGAGAGCCAATGGACCGCTTTCGGTACCCGGTTACGCCCGAAGATGTAGAGGCCGAGGAAGGTGGACTCGAGGAAGAACGCGAACACACCCTCGGCGGCGAGCGGGGCCCCGAAGATGTCGCCGACGAACTTCGAGTAGCGGGCCCAGTTGGTGCCGAACTGGAACTCCAAGAGAATCCCTGTGGCCACACCTACCGCGAAGGTGAACGCCAGAAGCTTCCCGAACAACTTCCCCATCTCGACGTACGTCGGATCGCCACTCCGCCAGGCCCTCCACTCCACGACGACCAGCAGCCAGGCGAGACCGATCGTGATCGGCGGGAAGATGAAGTGGAAGCCCGCCGTGACGGCGAACTGGATGCGTGACAGAAGGACTGGGTCCATCAGCACCCCCTGTGGTTCAGAAACGGCACAGCGGCCTTCGAGACGGTGAGCCGCTTGCCGACAGCCGCACTGGCGCGCGCTGTCACCAGCATAGGATCTCCGGAGTTGGCACCGCGCACGAGGGTCTGGCTTGACGTGGAACAGGGGACAGGATGGGTGGGCCGTTCTTCCGGGTCAACGGGCAGGCGAGAAGCTCAACCGAAGCTGGAACTGCGGTTGGAGGGTAGCCTCGCCAGCACAGGCCGCCAGGGTGCGACTCAGAGCTCGAACCTCTGACCGCGCTCGGGGATCCGTACGTCCGGCGCGCCCTGCTCTCTCAGTCCCGACGCCAGCGACGAGAGACCTTCCTCCTCGCCGTGCACCAGAAAGACGTGCTTCACGTTTCCCCTCCCCTGCACGCGAGCCGCCCAGCTCAGCAGCTCAGTGCAGTCGGCGTGGGCGCTGTATCCCTCGGCTCTGCGGACAGCGGCGCGAATCTCGTACTCCTCACCGTAGATCTTCACCGGGTTTCGGCCCTCGATGATCTTGCGCCCCAGCGTGTGCTCGGCCTGAAAGCTCACGAACAGCACGATCGATTCCGGATCCACCGCGTGATGCCGCAGGTGATGGAGGATGCGCCCGCCTTCACACATCCCGGACGCCGAGATGATCACGGCCGGTTCCTTGAGGTCGTTCAGCTTGCGAGAACCCTCCGTGCTTCGCACGTACCGCAGGCCCGCGAAGCCCAGAGGGTCGTGGTCCGCATCCGTCTGCAGTGTCTCGATGTATTCCCTGTCGTAACACTCGGGGTGCAGACGGAAGACGTCGGTGGCGTTCACCGCCAGCGGGCTGTCGACGAACACGTCCACGCGAGGGAGCTCGCCCGCCTCCCACAGCTGGTTCAGACGGTAGACGATCTCCTGGGTGCGGCCGACGGCGAAGGCCGGGATCAACAACCTGCCACCCCGGCGCACGACGTCGACGACCGCTTGTCGTAACAGTTCCTCCGCGCTGCCGCTCGACTCGTGCGTTCGGTCCCCGTACGTGCTCTCCATGATCAGGTAGTCGGCGCCCTCGGCGATCTGCGGATCGCGAAGAATCGGCAGGCCTCTGCGCCCGACATCACCGCTGAACACCAACCGCGAGTTCCGACCCTTCCCCTTCATATCGAGCACCACGATGGCCGAGCCCAGGATGTGACCGGCATCGCGGAACTGCACGCTGACGCCTCGTACCGGCTCGAAGGAGCGATCGTAGTCCACGCTGCGAAACAGCTTCAGCGCCTCCAGCGCATCCTCTTTCGTGTAGAGCGACTCGAACAACTTCCTACCTTGTTTCTTCCGCCGCTTGTTCACGAACCTCACGTCGTGTTCCTGAAGGTGCGCCGAGTCAAGCAGCATGTAGGCGCAGAGGTCACGGGTCGCCGACGTGGAATAGATGCCGCCACGGAACCCCGCCCGCAGCAGCGACGGGAGATTGCCACTGTGATCGATGTGCGCGTGGGAGAGCATGACGGCGTCGATCTCCGAGGCGTCGAACGGCAAGCTGCGGTTCCGCTCAAACGCCTCCTTGCGCCGCCCCTGATAGAGCCCGCAGTCCAGCAGGATCTTGCGCCCGCCCACCTCCAGCAGGTGCATCGAGCCGGTCACGGTTCGTGCAGCGCCCCAGAACTGAACCCTCATGCGTCAGCTCTCCAGTTCGGCAATGGTAGACTCCCACCTGCAACTTCGGGATCGACGACGACGAGGCTGCATCTCAGGCACTGCCAGCAAGATAGAACCCTTGGCAAGCTTAGCACAGCCGGTTCCACCGCCAACGGCCCTGGAACAATGGCCGTCTGATTGCATATATTGAGGTGAGGAAAAAGTGGCCTGCGTTACTCCTCCCCCTACGCCCGTACGCGTTCACTGATGCACATTGGCACCCACAGTTCGAGAGGTTGGCGAATGAACCGGCGCGGATTTTCGCTCTTCGAGCTCCTGACCGCACTCGTGATCCTCGCCATCCTCGCCGCCATCAGCTTCAAGGTTGTCAATGCGCGGGATCAGGCCTACCTGGCCGTCATCCAGAGCGACTTGCGGAACCTCGCTACGGCCCAGGAAGCGTACTGGCAGATCACCGAGGACTGGCCAGGCGGGCCGCGCTACGCCCCGTCACTGCAGCACCTGGACTACAACACCAGCCCTTACGTGCAGATGGTGATGGTCGGCACCACAAGGGGCTGGACGGGGCGCGGCACCCACAGGCGGCGAAACGACTTCCGCTGCGCCATGTACGTCGGCGACCTCCGGGCATTGATCCAGCCGTTCGAGCCAGCGATCGAAGAGGGCGTGATGGAATGTGAGCCCAAGAGCGCCTTGAGAGGTCCAAAGAAGTAGCAGATCCGACGACAGAAAGCTCCGATTCCTGTCCGTCCCGTGCCAGCTAAGCAAGAGGAGATCCAGCCAGCCGATCCGGTCGCTCGCCGGAAAGTTGCCCTTGTGGCTGCGGCGATCTGCCTGGCGGAGCGCTAATTCCAGCACCTGCGCCCTCGGGTGCACCGCCGCGGCCCTGCTTCGGCGGCTGACCACGAGGCTGCCCGTCCTGTTAGTAGGTGAATCCTGGCCGCGACCCCTTGCAGCGGGGACCCGTCAAGACCTCAAACGTCAGGGGGTCCAGCTCAACTCGGCGGTATCTCCGGCCATCCAGGCACACCAGATCAGCTCGAGGGCGTCGAGCGGATCATAGGCCACTGCCAACTCCACGTTGTCGTCGAGGTACCAGTACTCCTCGATGACCCGCTCTCCCTCGCCGAGCTTCTCGCTCAGCCGATAGAAGAGTGTATCCACACCGTTCCAGTCACCGACCAGAGCCAGGAAGTACACCGTGTCCGGCGCGATCCCATCGCTGAAATCGTAGTAAGTCACGTGCACGCCCGGCGGCACGTCCGGGAAGTATTCTGGCTCCTCCGTAGCCTCGATGCAGCCGGAGAGGCATGCGAGCACACCAACTGGACTTCAAGAAGTCGCGGCAGGACGGGGAGTGGCGGGCGCACCGGCCATTTCATACTACCCGGCCACGCGTGCAACGGTCCCTATGCACAAATCGAGACGCCGAGCCCCTCAAGATCTTCAACACTAGCGCTCCCGTTCGCTCGGCGGCTTTACCTTCCACTTCGAGAACAGCGCCAGCCCTCGGACCTGGCATCCGAGCTGCTTCAGCCAGCCAGCGACAACCTGGTTCGAGTTGTGAAAGACCCAGTAAGCGCGCGGGTGGTGCACGAACTCCAGATCGTACGCCGAATTGTAGATCCGGGTCTCAAGATTGGCGTCGTAGATCGAATCCAGT
>JBDHKG010000188.1:0-3444 GCA_039586495.1 Gemmatimonadota bacterium
GGATCACCGCCGAAGCGCTCCTGCCAGAAGCCGTTGCTGAGGATCACCACCTCCTCGTTGCCGAGGTTCATCTCCTCTTCGCTGAAGTTCCGCCCGATCGAGGGTCGAACTCCGAGTAGGGGGAAGAAGGAGGGGGTCACCCGCATGGTGCGCACGCGCTCCGTGCTCCCGGATTCCCCGACGGTGTGGCCCGAATACTGGTACGCGGCGACCTCCTCGAACGCCGGCACGTGCTCCCGACGGTAGAAGAAGTCGGGGGCGCTATTCGAGGCCCGCTCCGCACCGGCGTTGGGATAGCTGTTGAACACGCGAACGAGCCGGTCCGGCTCGGGGAAGGGGAGCGGCTCGAGCATGACCGCGCTGATCACACTGAAGATGGTGGTGTTGGCGCCGATGCAGACAGCCAGTGTGAGGAGAACGGTCAGGGTGAGGACCTTCTCCTTCCAGAGGAGCTTGACCCCAAACCTCAGGTCCTGAAGCAGTGTCTCCATGATCGCGCGTCGTTCCGGGGGTCACTCGGCAGCCGGCCTGCCGCGTCTTTCCCTACGCCCGGCCGTCGCGCGGAGTTTCACCTCCTCGTCGGGGTCGTGGCATAAGGCGTTAGGCCACATCTCCCGTCTCACTGGTTCTGTTTGCCAACTATGGGTCCGCAAAGGCAACCTAGTACGGGATCGACTTCATGAGCTCAAGGTGACGACGCATGGTTTCCACCTTATCCGCCTAGCCGCCCCCGACCTCGCCGAGCGCCAGCGTTCCGCCGAGGCTGGGCCCGAAGATCCGTTGCCCTCCTCGCGTGGCGGCGAGATCGAAGAACCTCACGTCACTCTTAGGCAGACCAACGAACGCGGGATCGCTGAACTGCTCCCACGTATATCCGCCGTCCGAGCTACCCCACAGGGCGATCGAGCCAGCTTCCGGGTCCTCGCCTCCCTGACCGGCGAGCAGAATCTGCGTCCTGCTCAGCGACCAGAGGCCGCCGAACCTGGTGCCGTTGTCCGGCAGCGGCATTTCACTCCAGCCGTGTGGATCGTAGTGGAATAGGCAGGGCAGGAATCCGACCGTCCGGACATCGGCGGGGTCCTGGCCGTGCACGTCAAAGAGACCCCAGGGACCGCAGGCGCCCAACACCTCGTCCCGGCCCATCATCTCGTGCCAGGTTCCGAGCTGGTCCCGCTTCATGATGCGGTCGCCGACGGCGTAGATCGCTGTGGGGTGCGGGCCCCCGAAGCCCCAAAGGCTCCAGTAGGCGCCTCCCTCGTGCTCGACGGTGAAGCTCTCGCCGTCCCAATACCATATGATGCCCAGCGGGGGAAAGCCCGGATAGGAAGGTCCGGTGGCGATCCACACGTCCGCAGGCGAGGCGGCCCACACGTCGGTGATGAAGCAGTCTGCAGGGGAACAGGGCATCGGTATCGTTTGAAAACCGCCATCGTACACGACGAAGATGTTGCCCCGGCCGCCGAAGCCGATCTCGCGTCCCGGGGCTGAGTGGGCGGCAGTGACGAGGCCGTAGGCGGCCGTCGCGACCGAGGCGACCAGAACCGCCTCACCGGAGGACAGATCGTAGACCCGGTAGTCACCTTGGCCACACAGGCGGCCAACCAGGAACAGATCACCGTCTTCGTCAAGAGGATAGCCCGTCTGGACCTGTCCGCCGTCGCACAAGTGCACCTCGTGGGTGGTCCAATGGATGGGGCGGTTAGCGGGACCCTGACTGAACACCGACCCTTCGTTGGTCAGCTCCGGCGATGTCGGCGCCGGATCATCCCGACAACCGCCAAACACGAACGCAGCCGCAATGAGTGCAGCTAGAGCTGTTTTACGCATGATAGCCTCCTGGTTTTCGAGTACACTCTGCCCGGACGCCCTCGACCCGACCACGGGGTATGATGTCAGCGCCTGATGCGGAGCCTCCGATCGTCACGTGAGCGCGGGCCACCACGTGCGGCTCCGCTCGTTGCCCTGCGCTTCATCCCTGCACGCCCCTTCGGGGACAGGTCAGAAACGCGCCTCGCCAGCGAGTCAGCTGCATAATCGGCCGCCGGTTTCGTCGGAACATCTTCCCGTTGCCGTCTCGCTATCGTCTGGCTAGGGCAGCTCGCGAATGCTGGCTTCAGGACTCGCAGGGTCCTAGTTTGAATGCGAAGGTCGTCTAGCGGGCAGGCTGTTGTTCCTTGCGTTGACGGCGGCCCCGAGGTAAACCGGGTGTTCTTCCTCCGACTTCTCGGCGGTGTCTCGCTGGAAGGTCCTTCCGGGCCGTTGACGGGGCGCGTCGTTCAGCGCCGGCGACTCGCTCTCCTCGCCCTGCTTGCCGCCGAAGGGGAGAAAGGCTGCAGCCGCGACAAGTTGGTGGGCTACCTTTGGCCCGAGAGCGACGAGACGACTGCCCGCCGTCTGCTCTCCGACTCCCTCTACGTAGTGCGGCAGGCCCTGGGAGAGGACTGTGTCCTGACGTCGGGTGAGCTGGTCCGTTTGAACCCCGAGGTCGTGCGAACCGATGTGGCGGGCTTCGAGAAGGCGCTGGAAGCGGAAGATCTCGAGCAGGCCGTGGAGCTATATGCGGGTCCGTTCCTGGAGGGCTTCCATTCGGGTGCCGCTGCGGAGTTCGATCACTGGAGGGACTCCGAGAGCCGCCGGCTGGGGGACCTGTACGCTGGGGCGCTTGAATCGCTGGCCCGGGCGGCGGAGGAATCCGGCGACCCGGCGCGGGCGGTGGTCTGGTGGAAGCGCCTTGCGGCCCACGACCCACACAACTCTCGGCTGGCGTTGCGCTTGGCGGAGGCGATGGCGGCGGCGGGAGACCGGGCGAACGCGCTGGAGTACGCGCTGCAGCACGAGCGTTTGCTCCGGGAGGACCTCGGTATCGAGCCGGACGCGGATTTCCTGGCTCTCAGGGAGCGATTGAAAGAGGGCGACACGACGAAGCTGGCCCCGTGGCGGGAGGTTCCAACACCGGCTCGCGAACCCGCCGCAGCTCCGGAGCCTGAAGCTCAGGAACCCGGTATCGAGCTGGTCGCTTCCGATGAAGAGGGAGGTCGACGGCCGCTCCTCACTCGTCGGAACGCTTTCAGGCGTGTCGCGGTCGCTGTTGTGCTGGCGAGTGCGGCAGTCGCCAGCTGGCTGGTGTTCAGGGGTCTGGAAGATGGGGGCACCCCCTCAGCGGATGTCTCCGTTGCGCTGGATCGCATAGCCGTCTTTCCGTTCTCCTATCAAGGCAGTGAGGAATACACCGACCTCGGAGACGGGATAGTACACCTGCTGAGCTTCACGCTCGATGGTGCCGGAGATCTGCGCGCCGTCGACCCTCGCGCCGTGCTGGCCGTGGCATATCGCGATGAGTACAGCCGTCTCGACCCCGAGCGCGCAGGCGGCATCGCCGAGCGACTCGGTGCAGGCCGCTACATCGTGGGCCACATCTCCGAAGTGGAGGGCCGGCTCCGCATC
>JBDHKG010000035.1:0-43883 GCA_039586495.1 Gemmatimonadota bacterium
TGAGAGGTCGCCGATCTCGTCCAGGAACAGGGTTCCGCCATCGGCCACCTCGATCAACCCGCGCTTGGACTCGCGGGCGTCGGTGAACGCGCCCTTCTGGTAGCCGAAGAGCTCCGCCTCCAGCAGTTGGGAGGGCAGGGCCGAGCAATTGATCTCCACGAAGCGTCCAGCGGAATGGGGGCTGGAGTAGTGAATCGCCCGCGCCACCAGGTTCTTCCCGGTCCCGCTCTCCCCCAGGAGCAGGACTGTGGGTCGGGGGATCTCGGCGACGCGCCTGACGAAGGCCCGGGCTTCCTCGATTCTGGGATGCTGGCCCAGGATCGCGCGTACCGAGAACTCCTCCTGCCGAACCTTCTGGATCGAGGCTACCTCCTCGCGCAGCGGCCGCTCGTCGAGCGCGCGTTGCAGCAAGGTCGTGAGCTCGTCCATGTTCACCGGCTTGGTGAGGTATTCGTTGGCACCGGCCTTCAGGGCCTCGATGGCGGTTTCCATGTCGCCGTGGGCGGTGAGGACGAAGATGGGGAGGTGGGGATCCGAGGCCCGCAACCGGCGCGTGACCTCGATGCCGCTAAAGCCCGGCATCACGAGGTCGGTGATCACCGCGTCGGGCGGTTCTTCACTGCGGCGATCGAACAGGGCCTGGTGGTTGTCGAAGACCTCATTACGGAAGCGGCCGGCCTTCCCCAGGTTGGCGGCCAGCAGCTTGGCGTAGGTGAGATCGTCGTCGAGGATGTAGACTTTCGGTATCATGAGTGCAATATTTACCGGTAGTTGCTGAACTTACAAGTCCGGCTCACCGACCCCCGATTCCGCCGCCATACTTGGATGCTCGTGGAAGACACCTTCCGAGTCGTCCTGATCGACGATGACCCAGATCTCCGCAGGCTGGTCAAGCTGACTCTGGAATTCACCGCCGGCTGGGAGGTGACGACGGCGGCTGGTGGGACGGAGGGGATCGAGGAGGTACGGAAAGCCAAGCCCGATGTCGCGGTCGTGGACATCATGATGCCCGAGATGGACGGCTATGAGGTCTGCCGGCGCCTGAAGAAGGATCCGCAGACGGCAGACATCCCCGTTGTCTTTCTCACGGCACGCAAGGAGCTCGACAGGGCGAGGATGGACGAGGTCGGTGCGGCGGGCGTCGTCGTGAAGCCGTTCGAGCCGGACCAATTGGCCGGCGAGCTGCGCGCACTCTGTCAAGGAGAGAACGCTTAGGTGTCCACGCCGTCTCCCGACGAGCTGCGAGGCGCCGATGAGCTGCTGGAGGAGATCCGGCGCGAGTTCCGTGCGGGACTGCCGGACCGGCTTGAGAAGATGCGTTCGGCGCTCGAGGAGCTAGCCCGCGGCTACGACCACAGGGCGGCGGAGGGCTTCTATCGCGCCGCCCACTCCCTGAAGGGGGCCGCTCCGTCCTTCGAGGCGCACGAGCTGGTCGAGCCGGCTGCGACCCTGGCGGAACTCGGTCTGCGTTGGTACGAGGGCGGCGCGGTGGGGGCCGGCGAGGTCGCCGCCGCACTCCAGGTCCTAGAGCGGCTGAAGGCGGAGATGCAGCGGTTCGTCTCGCGAATGGAGGGTGGCGCGGCCGGATGAGGGCGGGCGCAGAGTCTCACGGCCTGTGGGCTGCGCGTCTCGAGGTGGTTGGCGAGCTGGCATCGCTCATCAACACCACCTTCGACCTCGATGAGATCTTCCGAACAGCGATCGAGAAGCTTCAGCGGGTTCTGGAGTTTCGGCGGGCGAGCGTCGTGCTCGTGTCCGAGGATCGCAAGACCTACTACCTGCATACGCTGTGGGACTCGGCCCGGGGTGGCTTTACCCCTGAGGAACGCACGTATCCTATCGAGCGCGGTCTGACCGGCCAAGCGATCCAGACGGGCGAAGCCATGCGCGTCGATTCCTTCGAGGGCACCCAGGGAATCCGTACCGATGAGGAGAAAAGAGTATCCGCACTCATCGTGCCCTTGCATGTTGGCGGCGAGGTCATCGGCACGCTGAACCTCGGTGCGCAGGAGTCGGAGACCTACAGCGACGATGATCTCGAGCTCGCCGTTCTGCTTGGGCGACAGATCGCCACGTCGCTGTACTACTCCAAGCTGCTTGCCACGATTGCGCGGCAGCGTGAGGCGCTGGCCTGCGAGCACGCCCACGTTTCCTCCGAGCGCAAGCGCCTGGAGTCGCTGATCGATGCGAGCGATGCGGCAATCATGATGGTGAGCGAGGAGCATGTCGCCTATGCCAACAATCCGATGGCCGACCTCCTCGGCCTTCCGCGCGAGGTGATCCTCGGAGCCCCGCTGGAAGAGATCAATCGCGTACTGGCGCGGTCTTTCGCGGACCCGGCTGATCTGACTGCGCAGGTCTCCGCGTTGCAGCGCGGGGCTGGATCACTGCGCGATCGCGTCGAATTCCACTTCCCACGCAGGCTCGTCTGCCAGCGGACGGTGGCGACGGTGCGCGGGAGTGACGGGGAGGTGCTGGGTCACCTCGTGCTCTATCGAGATATCACCCGGGAGGCGGAACTGGAGGCGGCGAAGAGCGAGTTTGTTTCCCTCGTCAGCCACGAGCTGCGAACCCCGCTCACGTCGGTCAAGACGTCGCTCAATCTGCTGCTGCGGGGTGCGGCCGGTGCCCTCTCGGAGAAGATTCGTGAGCTGCTGGAGATCGCGCTGCGAAACCTCGATCGGTTGATTCGTCTGGTCGACGATCTGCTGGATCTCACCAGGATCGAAAGCGGCCGCGTGGTGACTAAGCTGGTGCCGATCTCAGTGAAGGAAGCAGCCACGCGGGCGGTCGACGCGCTGGCGGGATTCGCGGAGGAACGCGAGGTGAGGATTGAGCTTGAGGAGTCCTCCGCCGCTACGCTCGTGATGGGGGACGCGGACCGCCTGCAGC
The DNA here is from genome assembly GCA_039586495.1 of Gemmatimonadota bacterium. Lineage (GTDB taxonomy): Bacteria > Gemmatimonadota > Gemmatimonadetes > Palauibacterales > KS3-K002. The sequence goes on from JBDHKG010000035.1 coordinate 2,893, forward strand.
AGGTGATCGTCAACCTGTTGTCGAACGCTGTGAAGTTCTCGCCGGCCGGAGGTCGCGTAGGGCTGCGCTGGTGGGAACAGGGCGATCAGGCGGTGCTGGAGATCTCCGACCAGGGGCCGGGGATACCGACGGAACAACTGGAAGCGGTCTTCGACAAGTTCCGTCAGCTTGAGCGCGCCGCGACACGCAAGTACGGCGGGGCCGGTCTCGGCTTGGCGATCAGCCGTAGCATCGTCGAGCAGTTCGGCGGCCACCTCTGGGCGGAGAGCGATGAGGGCGAGGGATCGAGGTTCTTCGTGCGGTTGCGAATCGCGCGTGAGAGGCCGGAGGATCTGGCAGCCGCGCCGCCAGTGACCGCCGGGCTGCGGTCCGTGGTGCTGGTAGAGAGAGATCCCGACCTGCAGCGGCTTTTTCAGGCACACTTCGAAGAAGAGGGTTGGGAGGTCTTCGTCACCTCGCGCGGCACGAAGGCGCTAGGAAGGGTGCGGGAGGGCGGTGCCGGCCTCATCGTCACCGGCCTGGAGCTCGAGGACATGCACGGCCTGGAGTTCCTGCAGCGGCTGAGAGGCTCGCCGGCCAGCGTGGACATACCCGCGCTGCTCATGGGCCCGGGCGGTGACGCCGCCCAGGCCGTGGCCTATGGGGCGGACGGCTGGATCGTGGGCGACGCCGATGCGCTGGTGACTGAGGCGAACCGGCTGCTCTCGGCCCCACGCCGGCGTGTGGTCTTGCTGATCGAGGACGACCCGGCGGTTCGCACGGGCCTGGCCCGCGGCCTGAGGCGTGCCGGATACGCCTGTCTTGAGGCAGCCAGCGGGGAAGCCGGGTTGGAGATGGCGCGCGAGCGCGCTCCCGACCTCGTGCTCACCGACGTCCAGGTCCCGGGCGTGGACGGGCTGGCGGTGTTGCGACAGTTACGAGGCGATCCCGACCTGGCCGACGTGCCTGCCATTGTGATCACCGGTCATCCCGTGCAGGACGTGGCGGAGGCGATCGGATCGCTGCAAGCCCAGTTCTTGTCCAAACCGTTCGGTACTGCGACTGTTCTGCGGGAGGTTGACCGGCTCATCGGCCCCCAGAGCGAGCGCTGAGCCGGGGATCCGGATCGCAGGTTGTTCGCCTGAGCCTACAGAGCAGAGGGAAGCATGGAGCAGATCGTCGAGTGCGTACCGAATTTTTCAGAGGGTCGCAACGATGCGCTGATCAAGGAGATCACCGACGCCATCGAGGGGGTAACCGGCGTCCGTTTGCTGGATGTCGATCCTGGCAGGGATACGAACCGTACTGTGGTGACGTTAGTCGGTTCGCCGGAGGACGTCGCCGAGGCCGCCTTCCGGGCCGTTGAGCGTGCTTCTGAGCTGATCGATATGCGGCACCACCATGGCGCGCATCCGCGCTTCGGTGCCACCGATGTCGTGCCGTTCGTGCCGGTAGCGGGTGTAAGCATGGAGGACTGCGTCGAGATCGCTCGCAAGGTGGGCAGGCGGATCGGTGAGGAGCTTGCCATACCGGTCTATCTGTACGAGCAGGCGGCCACGCGTCCGGAGCGCAGGAACTTGGCGAGAGTCCGGGCCGGAGAGTACGAGGGCCTGGCCGAAAGACTGAAGGACCCAGAGTGGAAGCCGGATTTCGGCCCCGCGACGTTCAACCCTGAGACAGGCGCAACGGCAGTGGGCGCGCGCGAGTTCCTGATCGCTTACAACATAGACCTGAACACCACCGATCGGCGCTACGCGAACGAGATCGCCTACGTGCTTCGCGAGCGTGGCCGCTGGAAGCGCCGGGGGAACACCGAGCCGTTCTATTACAAGGGCGACGTCGTCTACTTCCCCGAAGACGGCACCTATCCCTGTGGCCCCTGCGATTTCATCGCGGACTCCTTCGAGGCGTTGGAGGAGCACTACCGGGGAGTCCACGGCGGGGATTTGCGCAAGCGCTACGGCGATCTGGACATCGAGCCCGAGAATCCAACCGGCCCTGTCTTCACCGATGGCATGTTCACGCAGTTGAAGGCTATCGGTTGGGTGATTGATGAATACAAGCGGGCCCAGATCAGCATGAACCTCACCAATTACAAGGTGACTCCTCCGCATGAAGTCCTGGAAGCGGCCCGCGCAGAGGCAATGAAGCGGGGGATCGTGGTGACTGGGTCGGAGATCGTGGGTGTGGTGCCCTATGAGGCCATGCGGCGCGCCGCTGCCTTCTACCTGAAGCGCATGCGCAAGTCCACCGGTATCCCGGTTCCTGATCTCATGGAGACCGCCATCCAGTCAATGGGTCTGCGGGATGTCGCGCCGTTCGACCCCGACGAGAAGGTGCTGGGGATGCCGCGGGTGGAGGGGCCGTTGGCACTCCGCCCGACCTTCGATTTCGTGGACGAAGTGTCCAGGGATACGCCGGCCCCTGGCGGTGGCTCGGTCGCGGCCCTCGCTGGAGCGCTGGGCGGCGCGCTGGCGGGCATGGTCGCCAACCTATCGGTGGGCAAAGGCGAGTTTGGGCCGCACTACGAGAAGCTGTGCTCGATCGCGGAGCGGGCCCAGCAGGTCAAAGATGCTCTGGTGCGTGGCGTTGATGAGGACACCCGGGCCTTCGATGCGGTTATCGAAGCCATGCGCATGCCCAAGGATACCGAGGCCGAGCGGGCGGAGCGAGCCAAGGCCCTGGAGGAGGGTTATAGGGCCGCGACCCGCGTTCCTCTGGGCACCGTCAGGCTATGCCTGGACGCTCTGGCGTTGTGCAAGGAGATGGCGGAACTGGCCGATCCCGAGATGGTGAGCGACGTGGGGACCGGTGCGCATATGGCCCATGCAGGAGCTCAGGCGGCTGGGTACAACGTGCGCATCAACCTTCGGCACATCGCCGATACGGCGTTCGTGCAGGAGATGCGCGAGAAGGTAGCGACCCTGTTGGCCGAGTGCGCGGAGCTGACGGCGGGTGCGGTCGAAAAGGTGGAAGAGGCACTCGCCTCCTGAGCCGGGGAGGTTAGGCGGCTAGGCGGTCAGCCGACGCCAGAGGGCGCGCAGCCAATTCCTGCGGGGTCATGTGCGGGATTCTGGCGCAAACGCCGTTTTTTGTCTAGCTTTACCAGGTTGGCCGGCACTCCGGACTCCCCGCCACACACGTGCCAGGCGGCACGAATCAAGCTCAGCTGGATCGATCATCTACTAGGCGGAGGCCCTGAATGCCACGTCGTCCGACTCTTGAAGGTGTAATCCTGATCGCCGCCGTAGTTGCGGAGGTGGCTGTTCTCCTGGCAGTCGAAGACCGAATGGCGCGAGTCAGCCTCGGTCTCTTGTTGCTCGCGCCGATCGTGTGGGCATCGGCCCGCGTGGGAGTGCTCGAGCTTGTTACCCAGTCTCCAGCGGAGCGAGTGCACAAGCGCCGTTTCGTGCGGCTGCGGTCGCAGGTGCAACAACTCCTCGATGAGATCCGTCGGCTCAACTGGATGGCCGTGGACGCCGAACGCGGTTTTCGCAGCCCAGAGAAGGCATTGCAGGAAATGGACCGGATCGAGGAGCGGCTGAAAGAGCTGATCGCCGATATCCGCAGCACGGCTGGGCAGATCTCACCGGCCGATGAGGAAGTCGAGGGCGAGGGGGAAGAGGCGGTGGCCACCTAACCCAGCCCGCGCTATTCCCGGGTCCGGGCACCCATGAGTCCCAGCATACTAGAGATATTCGCCGCTGACGCGCACAAGTACGTGGATCGACTCCACGAGGCGATGAACGCCGAGGGTGGACCCAACGTGGACGGGGTGCGCCGCGCCTGCCGGCGGCTGCACCACGCCGCCGTGCTCGCTAATCACGAGCCGGTGATCCACGCCGCGACGGCCCTTCAGAAGGCGATGGTCCAGGTGATCGCGGGGAAGCGGGGGTGGTCCGACGAGCTGACCCGTGCGGTTCAGGCCGTAATCCAGGAGCTGGACGCCGTGGTTGCGGCTCTGCCTGCGAGCGATGCGGAGTCGGAGGCGCGATTGCGTCAGGCCAGCGAGTCGTTGACCGCTGCACCCGTGGGTCCGCCGGCCGCTGCGGCAGCCGAGACGGGTGATACGGAGTCGGAAGCGCCTGCAGCGATGGTGGCTGGCGATGAGGCCGACACCGTGCTCAACGCGCTCGTCGTGGACCTCGGGGATGCGGTCGAGCGGCTGGAGAATGATCCGCGTGACCGGGAGCCGCTGAAGTCAATATTGCGCAAGATACGGCGGCTACGCGAGCTGGAGCGGATCGAGGTGCTCTCGCCGGAGGACAAAGCGCTGAGCGCCGTTGAGGAACTCATCCTGCAGATCGCAGACCTGAACGCCACGGTCGGTCCCGGCTACCTGACCGTTTTCCGTCACGCCCGCGAGGTGCTTGAGGGCCTGCGTGCGGGCGGGCCCAGCGCACCCTCGGTCACGCAGGTCGGTGGCCGTGCCGTCGAGGTGGACCGGCTCAAGGAAAGCGTGATGGAAAAGGCCCGGCGGGCTCGGCAGGTGGTGTGGATCAGCGATCTGTTCTTCCCAGAAGGACCGCACGTCGTCGCGTGCCCGCTGGCCGAGGAGCAGGGCGGGTCCACGGAGCGCTATTTCCTGACGGAGGCCACGCAGAGGCTGGATCGCTGCGAGAACCTGCGCAGGACGATGCTCGAGGCCGACAGCGAGCAGATGCGCCTGGCGGGGGAATCCCTGGCGCATACGCTCCGCCACCTGCGGGAGCGAGCCGCCGCCTTCAACCACGGCGCAATGGGCCGTGTGGCGCGCCGCGCGGCGGCGGCGTTACGCGCTCAACTCGTCCGTCCCGCAGCGCGAATCCGGGGGATGGCCCAGGGGTTCGGCCCGGTCTTTGACGCCCTGCGGACCTACCTCGAGACAGATGATAGTCCGGCGCGGGCTCAGGCGGTGAGCGAGGCGGAGACGGCCTTGCACTTGGCGATCCTGGGTGCAGAGCCAGAGTTGCCAGCGGAGGCAGAGGCATTTGACCCGGATGCCGCCCTGCAGCAGGCGCTGGCGCTTAGGACGCGTGTGGATGAGCGGCTGCGGCGTCTCAGCGGTCCGGACGCCGCTGGCCTGCGCGAGGATCTGGAGGAACTGTTCGATCTCGTCGCCCAGTATGTCTCGGCGGCGGCCGAGCGGCGCTGAGGCGCGAGGTGATCTGGACGGGTCGCCGTGAGTTGAATCTTGAGCTGAAGGAGTAGCGTGTGCGGGGCATGAGGCTGCACGCCGCACGGTGTTCGGAATCAACGTGATCTCTCTGAGTCGTCTTCGTCTTCCTCGGATTCCTCTTCGTCCTCGTCGGATTCCTCTTCGTCCTCCTCGGATTCCTCTTCGTCCTCCTCGGATTCCTCTTCGTCCTCCTCGAGTTCCTCTTCGTCCTCCTCGAGTTCGGCAGTAGAGTCCTTCAGCGCAACCGCTTTCTTGCTTACGCGCTCGCTCTCTTTCTCGCTCTCCTCTGGCTCGGCTCGCTCTCGGACGCGCGCCGTGGTCTCCGCCTCCGCCTGGGCCTCCAGCTCGTCCAGCATTCGGTCCGCCTCGTCAACCTCGTACTCCGCGGCCGCTGCTTCGCCTGGTGCACTCGCTGCAGCGTCCTCGTCCTCCAGCGTCTCCAGCGACGCCCTGGGGAGCACGATCTGTGGCTGTACGACCTTTCCCGTTCGCGTGCTGGCGGGTTTCTCGATCGGCGTCGGCACACCGGCCGACTTGCGGATCTGATCGACGGTGTCACGCATCAGCGCCGCGATGCGATCGAGCTCGGCGTGGGCGTGGCGTGGAGAGAGCTTGCCCTCGCGGCCCGCGATCGCGATCCGGTTCATCTGGCGGACTTGTTCGAGCAGGCGGTCGGTGCGGCTGCGAAGACGCCCGTACTTACGGCGATCCAGCCCTTCGTGCGTCTGCGTCCGTAGCTGTTCCAGCAGCGGGTTCTCGACCTTCAGCTCCTCGCGGGACTGGGCAAGATAGAAGGTGCCTCCCATGATGATCGCCGCAACGATAGCGCGCAGGATGATGTCAGGAATGGCGGCGACGGCTAGCACCAGCAGCAATATGCCCAGCCCAACGACGGCCCAATTGGGGCTCGTGTCCGGCGTAGGTTTGCTCGCGGCCATCGCTGTGCCTCCCAGCGGCGTGTTGCAGGCTGTGGGGCGACGCCCTTTAGCGGCAGGGGAACTCTATGTACAATGCACTGTTGGAGCTAGCCGCGCCAGGCCTGGCGGCGATTGCGCTGCGGGCTACCCGCAGCAGATTGTTGGGTGGTTGGCAAGGTAGCCATCAGCAAGGGACGGGAGACCATGATGGGGAAAGCGCCTCCCGGCGAGGACCGAGTCATTCGTGTAGCGCTCTGCCAGCGCAACATCGTCGTTGGCGACATCGACGGGAATATCGAGAAGATTCGCGAGAGCCTCGCCCAGGTGCGCGAGCTCGGAGTCGATCTCGCCTTGTTTCCGGAGCTCACCGTCACCGGCTATCCCCCTGAGGATCTGCTCCTCAAGCCGCTCTTCGCCGAGCGAGCTGAGGCGGCCCTGCGGGACCTGGCTGCCGAGGTCAGAGATCTGGTGGCCGTGTTGGGCTTTCCGGAGCTGTGCGACGATCTGTTCAACACGGCGGCCGTCATCTCGGGTGGGGAGATCGTGGCACGGTACCGGAAGCGCTATTTGCCGAACTACGCCGTTTTCGATGAGCAGCGCTATTTCGCGCGCGGCGAGCAGGCGCTGGTGCTGGACATGGGTGGGGTCAAGGTCGGGATGACGATCTGCGAGGATCTCTGGTACCCTGGTGGCCCGGCGCAGGCTGCGGTTATCGACGGCAAGGCGGACATCCTGTTGAACATCGCCGCATCGCCGTACAGCCGGGGCAAAGGGCCACAGCGCGAGCGGATGTTCGCGACGCGCTGCGAGGACTACGGATGCTGCCTGGCGTTCTGCAATCTGGTGGGAGGCCAGGACGAGCTGGTGTTCGACGGGCACAGCCTGGTGATGGACCCGCGTGGCGTGGTGCTTGCTCGTGGTCGGCAGTTCGAGGAGGATCACCTCGTAGTGGATCTCGACCTGCGTGGTGTGTCACGACGCCGGCTCCATGACCCGCGCTGGCGCCAGCAGTACGGTAGCGCTGCCGATCAGCTGCGCGTCGTGCCAATAGGGCGTCCGCGACGCAAGAAGTCGCCACTCGAACAGCGGCCACTGGCCGGACTGCTCGATCCGGAGGCGGAGGTCTACCGGGCCTTGCTGCTGGGCACGGCCGATTACTTCCGCAAGAATGGTTTCCAGCACGCCGTCCTCGGTCTGTCCGGTGGTATCGACTCCGCAGTGGCCCTGGTGGTGGCCGTGGATGCTCTGGGGGCTGAGGCGGTGACCGCGGTGTCGATGCCGTCTCGGCATACCAACGCAGTCAATCGTGAGGATGCCGCGGACCTCGCTCGTCGCCTGGGAGTCGACTTCAGCGAGATCCCCATCGATGCCGTCTTTGAGTGCTATCTCAAGGCGCTGGAGCGTCCGTTCGCAGGCACGGAGCGCAACGTTGCCGAGGAGAACATACAGGCACGGATCCGTGGTAACCTCCTGATGGCGCTCTCCAACAAGTTCGACTGGCTCGTGCTCACCACCGGGAACAAGAGCGAGATGAGCGTGGGCTACGCGACGCTCTACGGCGACATGGCCGGAGGCTTTTCTATTCTGAAAGACGTCGCGAAGTCGTGGGTCTATCGTCTCGCCCGCTGGCGCAACCGGCAGGGAGAGGTGATCCCACCGCGCATCATCGAGAAGCCGCCCTCGGCCGAGCTGCGGGAGAACCAGCTGGACAGCGACAGCCTACCGCCGTATGACCTGCTCGATCCCATCGTCGCGGCCTACGTCGAGGAGGACCGCAGCCCGGAGGAAATCGAGAAGCTGGGGTTCGACCGGGCCCTCGTCTACCGGGTCGTGGAGATGGTTGATCAGGCCGAGTACAAGCGTCGGCAGGCGCCTCCTGGTATCCGCATCTCGTCGCGGGCTTTCGGCAAGGACCGCCGTCTCCCTATCACCAACCGTTACCGTCCCATTCCCAGCCCGGACTGAGCGTTCCGCCGCTGCGGTGGTGTGACGAGTTCGGGCCCAGGGGCCTGGGCCTGAACTCAAGGAGGCGCCGAGGCCCCGCCGGCGATCATGTGATCGGTCACGCGTCTGTCATGTACGTATCAGGTACCTATCATGTATCGCATTGCAGGCACCCTCTTGCGCGAGGGTGGCGTGGAGGGTCGCTTGTCGTGGTTGCCGCCAGCGAGGCATCTCGTCAGGGGAGACGAGTCGATGAGCGAGTTGAAGCGGTATTGGAAACGAGTGATGGATTTCCCTGGTATCGTGCGCCGACCGGAGGACGCAAAGCTCGGCGCTCTGGTTGATGCGGGTGCGCGCGTGCTGGTAGAGCAGCAGACGGAGTTCCAGCGCGTACTCCTGCTCGAGACGCCCAAGAAAGAGATCATTCTGCTGCTGGACAGCGAGATGCAGTTCTACAGCGCGGACGAGCATCGCTACCACGAGGCGCTGGCCATCGTTCCCTTCCTGTTTCGGCAGGACTCGGTGCGGCGCGTGGGAGTGATGGGGGGAGGTGACGGCCTAATCGCGCGCGAGCTGCTCCGCCATTTCGCAGACGAGATCGAACTCATACGGATCATTGACATCGACGCGGCGGTGACCGAGCTGGCGCGGACGCATCCCAGATTGGTGGAGCTCAACGAGGGCAGCCTGTTGGATGAGCGGGTGGAGGTGGTGAATGCTGATGCCCTGAGCTACCGGTCTGAGCAGCCGTTCGATCTGATCCTGGGCGATCTTCCGGACCCCACGAGCCCGGTGCTGGGGCGGTTGTACAATCGTGAGTTCTACGAGCACCTGCGGGCGCAGCTCACTCCGGATGTAGGGATTCTCGCCGTTCAGATCGTCTTCGTCCCGCCGCTGTTCGATGGCGTGCTTAACACCCTCCGTTCGGTGTTCCCGACGGTGAGGGAGTACGCAGTCTGGATGTACAGCTTTGTGAGGTCGGGCTTCGCGCTCTGTGGCCAGGGTCGGTTAGAGCGTTGCCGGGAGGTTCCGAAGGGAACCCGCCATCTCACTTCGGAGCTTCTCGATATGCTCTTCTACTTCGCCCCGGATGAGCCGCGGGTTGAGGTCAATGAGGTGAGCACAAATGAAAATGGGCGGGTGGTGGAGTGGTACGGCTCGTTCCTGCACGACTACGCGGAGGAGCGCATACTCTACTACTGAGCCGCGACTGCCGGTCCGGAGCGATTCGCGACGCCGCGCGCCTTGCACGCGGGCTCGGTTGGCCTCAGGACTCGCGGTCCTCCAGGAAACCTCGGAATCTGAACTCGCTGTCGACGCGTTCCGCACCCAGCTGGTCGATCACATAATCGCGTGCGCGCCTGGCCCGTTCAGCGAGCGCGCAACTCACGATGTCGACGGACGCGTAACCGTACTCGGGGTAGGTGTGGATCGCGAAGTGAGACTCGCGAATCGGCAGGAAGACGGTCAGTCCTTGGCCTGGGTACCGGTAGACCGCCGGCTCGGCCAGCGGGTGTAGGGTGGCTGCTGCCGCGGCGCCAGTCAGGATCTCTCCGATCTGATCGGGGTCGTTGAGCGTCTCGGGGTCCACGCCGTACATGTCCACCATAACGTGGGTCAGTACGGCGCGCTCCGTAGCCGCCTCCTGTGGAGCCACCTTGTGCATTTTCACCCCCCTCGCGAATTGAGACGACGATTCCGACGGTGGTGGCTTGGAATGCCCCTAAGAAACGTTGGGATTCCCCTTCACGCAATAGCCCGGAGTAGCGGCGCCACCTGCCTTTCCTCAGCGCCCGGCGGCTCAGGTCTCCAGCCGGCTGCTGAACGGTATCGGGTTCGTGATGCAGTAGACTCCCGGGCAGCGCTCCTCCGCCAGCCGCTGGATCTCCTGGAGCTTCTCGGCGGCGGCATCGGCCTTGATCCGGAGCGTCGCCTTCAGGCCCTGGGTGATCGGCCGGTCGGCCACGCCCATGGGGCGGCTCAGATCGACTTCATTCTCGAGAATCACCTCCAACTCCTTGAGTTCCACGCCCTCGGCAGCGGCGACGGCCGCGAAGGTGCCGGCGAAACAGGAGGCGAAGCCGTACATGCAGTAGGAGACCGGGTCAGGTCGCAAGCCCTCGCCGCCCATGAAGGGGGCGAAATCCGTCTCGATCGTCAGCTTACCCTTCGGGTAATCGACATTGCCACTGAACTGGGGCTCACCATCCTCAAACACCCAGCGCCCGGTAACCGTTTTCAGCTTCTTGGCGACGGCCGGATCCTTCTCGATCCGGCCGGCGAAGTCCCGCATCGCTTGAACGTTGACGTTGTTGACCTTTCCCATCCTTTGCTCTCACCTCAGCTCTCTGCCTGGAAGGTCCCGATGACCCGGCACCACTCGCGCTTTCCATCGTTATCCAGGTCAAGCCGGTAGGTCAACTCCAGCGTGAGCGACTTACCGTGCTTGGAACGGGAGTACTTGACGAACACTCTCTCCGCGACACCTTCGCCTCTGATGATGAGGGTCAGGCTGGTCTTCGTCACGTCGGTGACGGAGAATTCGTCCAGCTGTTCCTCTGGCGATTCTTCCTGACGCGGGTCGAGTATCGCCAGGTAACCGGTGCGGTCGGCCTTGAACTCGAGGACGACGTCGCGGGCGGCGCCCGTCGAAGCTCCGGGCCGGGTCAGGTCGGTCGCATACTGGCTTGGATTGGCCGGATCGCTCACCACGAAGGTGGTAGCCAACCACGTGCCCACGAGGGCATCATAGTCAGAGTCCACCTCGGTGACCCCGTTGGCGTCCGTTCCCGGGCAGGCCGCTCCCAGGAACGCTGCCGCGAACAGAGCACTGAGGAAAGCGGTGACGAGACGGCACTTGGGCATACGTGCAGCCAGCGGCGGTGTACGCTATCGATTAGACACTGTCAGAGTGTGGGCGCAATCTTAGTAGCATCTTCGGAGGATGACAAGTAGCGAGGTGGCGACGGTTCTGGTGGCACCCACGGCCTTCAAGGGCACGCTGGGTCCTACCGTTGTGGCTCGGGCGCTGGCGCGGGCGGTCGCCGCCGTTTGGCCGGACTGTGAGGTGATTTCCCGTCCGCTCTCTGACGGTGGTAACGGCCTTCTGGAGGCCTGCGCGGCTCTGGAGGGCGGGGGGCTGGAAGAGCTACAGGTCGCTGACCCGCTGGGCCGCTGGACTCGGGCCCGGCTGCTGCGAGTGGGCTCGCGCGCGGTGGTGGAGTCGGCGGAGGCGTGTGGGCTGCACCTGGTGCCGGTCGGGCGGCGTGACCCGCTGACCGCTACGACCCGTGGGGTAGGGGAGCTGCTGTTGGCCGCCGCCCGTGGGGGCGCTACGGAGATCATCCTGGGCTTGGGCGGCAGCGCGACGGTGGACGGCGGCACCGGTATGGCTCGCGCACTCGGCTGGGGTTTCTTGGACGCGGCGGGCCGACCGCTCGCCGAGGGCGGTGGAGCGCTCAATGGATTGAGGCGCATCGAGCCACCGCTGCAGCCTTTAGCGTCACGGGTGGTGGCGCTCTGCGACGTGGGGAACCCGCTGCTAGGTCCACAGGGCGCGGCCCGGGTCTACGGACCTCAGAAGGGCGCCAGCCCGGCACAGGTGGCGCAGCTCGACGCGGCGCTCGCCCGCTTGGCAGGGGTGCTGGAGGCACAGCTGGGGCTGTCCGTAGCCGGACTCCTCGGCGCCGGTGCCGCCGGTGGGCTGGGCGCCGGCGCGCGTGCCTTCCTGGGGGCGGATCTCGTCGCGGGGGCGGGCTGGATGATCGAGCGGGCGGGCCTGCCCGAACTCCTCAGGCGTGCGGATCTTGTGGTGACGGGGGAGGGTCGGTTCGACGTGCAGAGTGGGATGGGCAAGGTCACCGGCCGGGTCGTCGAGGCGGCTCGGTCGGCGGGCGTTCCGGTGCTGCTGGTCTGTGGGCGTGTGGAAGGTGCGCTGCCGGAGGGAGTGCAGGCTGTGGATGGCGGTGGCCAGATCCTCGGCGCGGACGATGTGGCACGATTGGCCGAGGCGGCTTGCCGCGTCCGCGCCCGTGGGGATAGACTTTGAGGCTCCGAGTACACGAGCGACAGTACGTCGTGCCTGATTGACAGAGGTCGGATGGCGAACAGCGATCTAATGGAGAAGCTGGTCTCGCTCTGCAAGCGGCGAGGCCTCGTCTACCAATCGTCCGAAGTCTATGGAGGACTTGGCTCCGTCTGGGACTACGGGCCTCTCGGGGTGGAGTTCAAGCGTAACATCAAGGAGCTCTGGTGGCGGGATATGGTGACCAACCGTCCCGACATCGAGGGTCTCGACGCTGGCATCCTCATGCACCCCGCTGTCTGGGAGGCGAGCGGCCACGTCGAAGGCTTCACCGACCCTCTTGTCGAGTGCAAGAGCTGCCATCGCCGCTTCCGTGCCGACGAGGTCAAGGATCAGTGCCCGATCTGTGGAGTGAAGGGACAGTTCACCCCGCCCCGGTTGTTCAACCTCATGTTCCGGACGTTCATGGGTCCGGTGGAGGGAGAGGCGGCGCAGATCTACCTCCGTCCCGAGACGGCTCAGGGGATCTACGTTAACTTCCAGAACGTACTGAACTCATCGCGTCAGAAGATCCCCTTCGGCATCGCGCAGATCGGCAAGGCGTTCCGCAACGAGATCACGCCCGGCAACTTCATCTTTCGGACTCGCGAGTTCGAGCAGATGGAGATGCAGTACTTCGTGAAGCCGGGCACGGATCAAGAGTGGTTCGACTACTGGAGGCACAAGCGGCTGGAATGGGTGAAGTCCCTCGGTGTTCGGGCTGAGAAGCTGCGGCTGCACCAGCATACCCGCGAGGAGCTGGCCCATTACGCCTACGACGCATACGACATCGAGTATGAGTTCCCGTTTGGCTGGCAGGAGTTTGAGGGAATCCACAACCGCACCGACTTCGACCTCAGCCGCCACCAGGAACGATCCGGCAAGAAACTCGAGTACTTCGATCCGGCGACCAACGAGAGCTACGTACCATACATCATCGAGACCTCTGGGGGCGTGGACCGGCAGATGCTGGTCGTCTTGGCCGATGCGTACCGTGAGGAGGAGGTCGAAGGTGAGACCCGGGTGGTGCTCGGCCTTAAACCCGAGCTGGCGCCGATCAAGGTTGCCGTCTTCCCGCTGGTCAAGAAGGACGGCATGCCCGAGGTCGCTCGCAAGATCGTGGATGATCTGCGGTCGCGATTTCCCATCTTCTACGACGAGTCGGGCTCCATAGGTCGCCGCTACCGCCGCCAGGACGAGGCGGGTACGCCGTTCTGCGTTACGGTGGACGGGCAGACCCTGGAGGATGACACCGTCACGGTAAGGGACCGGGACACGCTGAAGCAGGATCGCGTCGCAACAAGCAAGCTGGTGGAGTACCTGAGCGAGGCGATCGGGTGATGGTGCGGACGTGCGCCTGAGAGGGCTGATGTGGCTCGGCGCGGGAGCGGCGGCCGGCGGCTATCTGGTTGATCGCTGGCGGCGCAATATAGGGACTGAGCCGCGGCCCCTCAGGGACCATCGCGGCCGCTCGCTGGAGCAATTGTTCGTGGAGCTTGCGGGAGGTGAGTGTGTGCCCGTCATTGCAGCGGGCACAGGACCGGCTATTGTCCTCCTGCCCGGGCTGACTGGCGACAGCGAGGTCTTCCGCTACCAGCTCTCGGGGCTGTCGGCCAGCTACCGGGTGATCGCTCCCAATCTGCGTCTGGATTTCAGCGGCGTGGAGCGGCGCTTCGACCAGTTCGCCCACGACGTAGCCACGGTGCTCGACGCCCTCGACGAGCGAGCGGCCTGCGTGCTGGGATTGTCGTTCGGCGGCCCGATCGCTGTGCGCTTCGCCACCCTCTACCCCGAGCGTCTCTGGGCGCTCATCCTAACCAACACGCTGGCCCATGTTGATTTGTCCCATGTGGGACTCAACCGGACGCTTCTCATACCCGTCGCGCGGTGGACCTCGCGGTTTCTACCTGTGTCGCTGATGCGCAGATTGGCGGACGTGTGGGGACGGTGGGGGATCTGGGTGTATGACCCCTCCCCGGGAAACGAGCGGGTCATTGATTACGAGCTGACCACGCCCGTACGTGTGCCGATGTCGGTGGGCGGCACGCGCATGGATATGTTCAAGGACTGCGATCTCCGGCCCGATCTGCGAGCGATCCAAGATCCCGCTCTCGTCATAGGCGGCTCCTCCGACACGTACACACTTCCGGAGTGGCAACGCGAGATCACCGGCCTGCTTCCCAATTCCACCTATGTCGAGATCCCGGCTGGGGGACATCTGTCGCTGATCTCGCACGCCGAAACCTTCAACCAGGTGGTGCTCGACTGGCTCGCAGAGCAGCACGAGGCCGGGACGCTCGCTGCACAGTCGCAGCCTGCCGAAACCGCGTGAGGTTGGATCACTTTGGCGTCACGATCTGAGGTCTTCGCTTCCCGCTGGGGAATGATGCTCGCCATGCTCGGCATGGCGGTGGGGACGGGCAACATCTGGCGGTTCCCGCGGATCGTCGCATCCAACGGCGGCGGCAGCTTCCTGATCGCCTGGGTCGTGTTCCTGCTCCTCTGGTCGGTCCCGTTGATTCTGGTCGAGTTCGCCATGGGCAAGGCGACACGGTCCGGCACGGTCGGCGCGTTCGGCAAGCTGATCGGCAGGAAGTTCGCCTGGATGGGAGCTTGGGTCGGCTGGTGCTCGACGGCGATCATGTTCTACTACAGCGTGGTTATGGGCTGGTGTATCCGGCACTTCGTGGCCAGCCTGACGGGCGAGATACCGGGAGCGACGCCGGAGGCGTTCTGGCAGGGCTTCAACAGCTCGTCGGGCGCGATGCTGACCCACGCTGTGGCCATGATGCTGGGTGTCGTCGTCGTCGCGCGCGGCGTGCGCGGCATCGAACGGGTCGCCCGCGTCCTGATCCCCAGCCTGGTGGCCCTCGTCATCGTGCTAGCCATTCGGGCCGTAACCCTGCCTGGCGCGGTGCGTGGCCTCAACTTCATGTTCACGCCGGATTGGGCGCAGCTGGGCAACTATCGGGTCTGGTTGGAGGCGCTCACACAGAACGCGTGGGATACCGGCGCTGGCTGGGGCCTCATTCTGACCTACGCGGTCTACATGAGGCGCAACGAGGACACGACTCTCAACGCGTTCACCTTGGGGTTCGGCAACAACTCCATGTCGCTGCTGGCGGGGATCATGGTCCTCTGCACGGCGTTCGCGCTGCGGCCGGATGTGGCGAACGAGATCGTGGGTGCCAGTAATGAAGGCTTGACGTTCATCTGGGTGCCGCAGCTGTTTGCGATGATGCCCGGCGGCCGCTTCTTCATGGCGCTCTTCTTCCTCGCCCTGGTCTTTGCGGCCTGGACGAGCCTGATCTCGATGATCGAGCTGGCGACACGCGTGGTCGTCGACGCGGGCGTGCCACGGGGTCGTGCGATCCGGTGGGTTGGCCTCGTGGGCTTCCTGGCGGGTGTGCCGAGCGCGCTCTCGATCGGGTTCTTCGGCAACCAGGACTTCGTCTGGGGTGTGGGCCTGATGCTCTCGGGCTTCTTCTTCGCCTTGGCGGTGCTCAAGTTCGGGGTCCGAAGGTTCCGGCTTGAGCTGGTCAACCAGCCGGGCGCTGACATCAGGATCGGGCGCTGGTGGGAATGGGCGATCGCGCTGTGCCTGGCGGAGGCCGTGGTGCTCATCGTCTGGTGGTTCCTGCAGGTTCGTGGCGAGGGGTGGCGCTCCGCCTTCAACCCGCTTAGCACCTACAGCATCGGTACCGTGCTGATACAATGGTTGATCGTGCTGGCCGCGTTCTGGCTGCTGAGCGGCTGGTTGTCGGGTCGGTCCGGAGTGCCTGAGAGGGCGGAGGTGGGCGAGCCGGCGACGCCGACTTAGCGGGCGGCTGTCAGGAGGGGCGTCCGGTATGGCTGCTGAAGCGAGCCTCGGCCGCTACACCCCCTACGAGATGGTATTCGGCGTGGAGCGACTCGCCGAACGCGAGTTCTCCGCGCTCGCTGAGGAGGCCAGTCGGCGCCGCATCACGCTGTCGCGCCGGGACCAATTCGCCGGGTCCGAGCGTGTCGGCACGCTCCTCCAGCGGCTGGTTCCGGAAACGCCGGAGCCGGCGGCGCTCGAGAGCTACCTGGATATCCTGTTTCACTGCTACCATTTCTGGAAGGCCGGCTGTCCTCTGTATGCCTTCGAGGCGGGGGTGGTCCGGGATCTGATCGCGACCCCACCGAATCTGGAGGGGTGGAGTCTCCGAGCCCCACACCCGTCGCTCTACATCGAGTTGCCGAGAAGCCTCTTCTGGGCGGCTGTGACCGAGGGCGAGCCGCCCGAGCCCGTCGAGGGCCTGTTCGTCAGGCTGGGTGCCGATCAGCCGCCCGCTGAGTTCGATCTCCTTATCGCGCTCGGTATGCGTCCTGAGCGGCCGGGTTTCAGCGTAGCGGCGCTTACGGCGGCTCTGGAAGAGACGCTGGGGTCGGAGGAGCCTGGCGCGTTCCGGTCGGACATTCCCGGGGCCGATCTCGCCGGGATATATTCACTGCAGCGACCCTCAGAGGCCTTGCTGCTGGTGTTGCGCCTGCTCTGGTACCTCGACGTCTACGGGGACGCGACGGAAGCCGTGCCGGGCACCGGCGGCGAAGCGCCGCAAGCTTTCGGATACGACGCGCCCACCGCTCTTGACCATTGCAGGGTGCGTCTCAGCGGACGGAGCCGCGGATGATTGGTGGAGTCCGGATAGCTCGATTGTTTGGCTTCGAAGTCCGGCTAGATCTTTCCTGGTTCGTCGTCTTCCTGCTGGTCCTCTGGACCTTCGCGCAGGCGGTGTTCCCGGAACGCAATCCGGGCTTGAGCACCGCTGTGTACATCGCCATGGCGTGGGCAGGCGCGATCCTTTTCTTCCTCTCCGTGTTGCTGCACGAGCTGGCGCACTCGGCGATGGCGCGGGCGCGTGGCATCCAGGTGGAAGGGATCACCCTGTTCATCTTCGGCGGCATGGCACGGATTCGTTCCGAGGCGTCGAATCCCAAGGACGAGTTCCTGATCACCGTCGTTGGACCGCTCTCCAGTGCCGCGATCGGCTTGGTCCTCCTCGGGTTCGCCCGCGCGGCTCAGGCGCTGGGGCTGCCGGAGGCGGTCAGCGGGGTCACAAGCTGGCTGGCGTTCCTGAACTTCGTGCTCGCCGCCTTCAACCTGATCCCCGGCTTTCCGTTGGACGGCGGCAGGCTGTTTCGCTCACTCGTCTGGCAGCTCACCCAGGATCTGCGGAAGGCGACGCGCTGGGCGTCGCTCAGCGGGCGCAGCTTCGGCTTGCTGCTGGTCGGGCTCGGCGTCGTCTACCTGTTCGGCGGTTTCCTGGTCAACGGCATGTGGTTCATCTTCATCGGCTGGTTCCTGCACCAGGCGGCGGAGTCGAGCTATCGGCAGCTGATCTTGCGCAGGATACTGGAAGGGGTAAGGGCACGGGAAGCGATGACTCGCAACCCGGAGACTGTGAACCCCGACCTGGCACTGCGCGACCTGGTGGACGAGTACTTCCTGAGGCGTCGCTACAACTCCTTTCCGGTGGAGGACAGTACCGGCCGCCTGCTGGGCTTGATTACGCTGACCCAGGTCAAGCAGATCGAGCGAGACAGATGGCCTACGACCAGGGTCAACGATGTGATGATGCAGGTCTGTGACGCCGTGACCGTTCGACCGGAGGACACCTTGGCCGATGTGCTCTCGAAGCTGGAGGGCGCCGGCGTCGGACGTGCCCTCGTGGTGACGGACGGTCGTCTGGAGGGCGTGATCAGCCGCGCTGATGTGGCCCAGTGGTTGGACCGCTATCAGAAGCTGCATTAGTGAGAGACAGGGCAGCGAAGCGGGCGTGAAGGATGGCTCCTGCCAAGAAGGAAAAGAGAGAGCAGCGCCGTGCCGGTAGGGCGGAATCCGCTGCGCGGGCGAAGCGAGTTCTGGAGATCGTCGAACGCCTGGATGACGCCTATCCGGCTCGCATCGAACTCGACTTCCGCAACCCTCTGGAGCTCGCGGTCGCGACGATCCTTTCCGCCCAGTGCACAGACAAGCGGGTGAACGAGGTGACGGCCATCCTTTTCGAGAAGTACCGCACGGCGGAGGACTACGCCAACGCCGATCCGGAGGTCTTCCAGGAGGAGATACGCCCAACCGGCTTCTTCAGGAACAAGACCCGCTCGATCCTCGCCTTCACCCAGGCGCTGGTGGAGAGGCACGATGGTCGCGTACCCGACAGGATGGAGGCGTTGGTGCAGCTTCCCGGGATCGGCCGCAAGACGGCCAACGTGGTTCTCGGGTCCGCCTTCGGGAAGAGGGAGGGGATCGTCGTCGATACGCATGTGATACGCGTATCGGAGCGGCTAGGTCTCAGTGAAGAGAGTGACCCCGAGAAGATCGAGCAGGATCTCGTGAAGCTGGTGCCCAGAGACGAGTGGACGGACTTCGGGCTGCGCATGATCCAGCACGGCCGCTACACCTGCACGGCCCGCAAGCCGAGGTGCGACGGCTGTCCGGTGGAGGAGCTGTGCCCGAGCGCCCATTCCCTGGGTTGAGATGGATTACGGCCTTGGCTTGGCGCCTGCTTAGTGGGGTCGTAGCGGTATGCGCAACGAGTGGTCAGGCGGAACAGGGAGAGTGATGCCGTGCAGCTGAATCGCGACGACGCGTTGGCTCTGATGCATGAGTACACGCAGAACGAGAACCTGCGTCGGCACATGTACGCCGTCGAGGCGGCGATGCGTGCTTACGCCAGGGGATACGGCGAGGATGAGGAGATCTGGGGCATCACCGGCCTCTTGCACGATTTCGACTACGAGCGCTGGCCGAACGATGACCGCAGGCCGGACGACGAGCATCCGACGACGGGCGTGAAGATCCTGAAGGAGAAGGGTTACCCTGAGGAGATGCTGCAGGCGATCCTCGGGCACGCCGAGCATACAGGGGTAGCCCGTGAGAGCCTGATGGCAAAGGTATTGTTCGCGGTGGACGAGCTCACGGGCTTTCTTACTGCCTGCGCTCTCGTACGCCCGACCGGTCTCAGCGACATGAAGGTGAAGTCGGTGAAGAAGAAGTTCAAAGATCCGAGCTTCGCGCGTGGCGTGAGCCGAGATGATGTCAACAAAGGTGTCGAGGAGCTGGGCGTGGACTTCTCAGAGCACGTGCAACTGGTGATCGAGGCCATGCGCGAGATAGAGGGCGAGTTGGGCCTGGGGCCGGGTCAGGTAAGTGGAGCCGGTGG
This sequence comes from Gemmatimonadota bacterium, assembly GCA_039586495.1. Lineage (GTDB taxonomy): Bacteria > Gemmatimonadota > Gemmatimonadetes > Palauibacterales > KS3-K002. The sequence goes on from JBDHKG010000035.1 coordinate 22,141, forward strand.
ATGACGCCATGGCTATCAAGACGATCATAGAGCCGTTCAAGATTAAGGCGGTCGAGCCCATTCGCGTGACGACGCGGGCGGAGCGCGAGGCCAGGATCCGGGAGGCCTCCTACAATGTCTTCCTCCTGCACGCGCATGATGTGTTGATCGATCTCCTCACCGACAGCGGCACGGGCGCCATGAGCGTGGATCAATGGGCGGCTGTCATGCAGGGGGACGAGTCGTATGCCGGCAGTCGCTCGTTCTACAGGTTCGAGGAGTCGGTGAAGCGGCTCTTCCCCTTTAAGCACGTCATACCGGCGCACCAGGGTCGCGCGGCCGAGCGGATACTGTTCGCGGTGACCTGTAAACCCGGGGATATCGTTCCCAACAACACGCACTTCGACACGACGCGTGCCAACATCGAGTACCGGGGCGCCAAGGCGGTCGACCTGCCCTGTCGGGAGTCGCACGACACGGCGACGCCGCACCCGTTCAAAGGCAATATGGACGTCGAGGCGCTCGAGAACCTGCTCGAGCATGAGGGTGCGGACAAGGTCCCGCTTGTCATGTTGACGGTCACCAACAACTCCGGTGGCGGCCAGCCGGTGTCGATGGCCAACGCACGTGCGGTCGCCGAGGTCTGTCGCCGGCACGGGGTGCCGCTCTATATCGACGCGTGTCGCTTCGCTGAGAACGCGTATTTCATCAAGCATCGCGAGCGAGAGTTCGCGGAGATGTCGGTGGCCGATATCGCGCGGGAGCTCATGTCACATGCGGACGGCTGCACGATGTCGGCCAAGAAGGACGGCTTGGCGAACATCGGAGGCTTCTTGGCGACGAACGACGATGACTTGGCGCGCCAGGAGAAGGAGCTGTTGATTCTGACGGAAGGTTATCCGACCTATGGAGGCCTGGCTGGACGCGATCTCGAAGCCATCGCCGTTGGCCTGGAGGAGGTCGTGCAAGAGGACTACCTACAGTACCGGATCGTCTCGACCGGGTACCTGGGAAGGCACATCTCCGGCGAGGGCGTTCCCATCGTTCAGCCACCGGGTGGCCACGCCATCTACATCGACGCTGGCGCTTTCCTGCCGCACCTGCATCCGTTGGAGTACCCGGGGATAGCACTGGCCGTCGAGTTGTACCGAGAAGCTGGCATCCGCGCGGTGGAGATTGGCAGCGTGATGTTCGCCCAGCGAGATCAGGAAACCGGGGAGGAGCAGCCCGCGGAGAAAGAACTCGTGCGCTTGGCGATCCCGCGGCGTGTCTACACGCAGAGTCACATCGACTACGTTGTCGAGGGAATCCTCGAAGTCTGGAAGCGCCGCGAGCAGATCGGTGGCTACCGCATCGTCTACCAGGCACCGTTCCTTCGTCACTTCACGGCCAGGTTCGAGCCGCTGGGGGCGCGAGCTTGATAATCCACGTCGAGACCCCAACTTAGCAGGTAGCGCGATGAGTGCGATCTCTTGTCCGGCCTCGCCGCAGGGCGTGGGAGGCGATCCGTGAACACAGCCGCGATCGTTGCGCTGGTCCTGACCGGGGGCTTCGTCTGGGGCGGCTTCCTTCTACTCCTCGTCTATGCAATCCGAAGGGAGAGGCGCAAGGGAGGAGAAAGTCAGGCCGGATAGCCTGGGCACAGCGTCGCTGCGTGCGGCTGTCCTGGCGCCTGGCGGCTTCGTGGCGGGCTACCTGCTCGGGCGCGCGCTGGGCTACGTGCTGAGCGGTTGCCCGTTGAGCGGCCCCTGCCGCGATGCGACCCCCGTGCTGCTCAGTTTGCCCGCGGCCATTCTCGGGATGGGTGCCGGCAGCACCCTGGCGGCCAGCCGGGTGAGCCGCTGGTGGGAGGGTGTCGCGGTCTGGGTTGTGGGGCTTCTGGCGATGCTGATCTTGGTCATGCTGGTGGGCTGGCTGGGCAGCGACAGCCTGGCAGGCCGGCTTCTCGGTCTGGGCTGGCTGCTCGCGGCGATTGGCCTTGCTGTCGTCACCTGGCTGGGGCCCACATCGGTCAAAATCACCCGCAGCTAGAGAGGTGAGAACGTGTCGTCTCCGATTATTCCTCGCGAATTCCGCGGTGTGAGTCGTCGCTCGTTCACACGCTCGCTGGTGATGGTGCCGGTCGCCGCGGTTCTGCTCTTTCTTGTCACGCTTCCGTTCTCCTGCACGACGGTCACCGACTACCAGGTCGCGGTTCTGAAGAACCCTATCACCGGTAACGTGTCGGACCAGTCGTTCGAGCAGGGCCTCTACTGGGCATCTCCCGCAGTCTTCTGGAGGCAGTACTTCAGGTATCCGACCCGTGAGCTCCAGTATCCGACCGCCGGAGGCAGCGAGAAGGCACAGGCCCTGACCTCGGATCAGCTGACGATCACCGTGGACGCCGCGTACCGCTACAAGGTAGTGCCGGATAAGGTCGTCGATCTGTTTCTCGTCATCGGCGACATGGGCGACGTTAATGAGTACGTCTACACCAGCTATCGGACGGCCCTGCGCGACGCGATCGCCGAGCTCACCGGCACCGAGATCCTCTCCACCGAGCGGCTGCAGATCGCCGATCGTGTCGAGGAGCTGATGGACGCGGAGCTGGCCGTCAAGGGCATCGAGATCGTCCGCTTCTTCGTGCGCGAGATCCAGCCGCCCCCGGCGGTTCGAGAGGCCATCGAGCTGAAGCTGCAGCGTGAACAGGAAGTGCAGGCGCAGAAGTTCCAGACCGAGATCGTCAAGGAGCAGGCGGAGCAGAAGCGTCAGGAGGCCTATTACTACATGCAGACGCTGCAGGAGGTCGGCAACAAGGAGGGCAACGTCATCATCGCACCCACTGAGGGGGGTAACCTCTTGTTCAACGTGCCGACCGGCTCGCGGGCAAGGGGGGGCGGCCAGTAGCGTCGGCTGCCGCTAGTGATCTTGCAGTCGGGCGCCCCAGGCTAGATGTTGGTGTTTGGGGCGCCCGAACGGTAATAGGAGGCAGCACAAATGAACGCGCGGTTCGGCCTTTCTGGCTTCCTTATGACTGTCGCTCTCCTGGCAGCCGCCTGTAGCCGTCACGCTCCGCCGCCCTACGACAACCCGCCCGTTCTTGCGAATCGTGACGAGATAACCGAGGCGATGCGTGCCGTGGGCGCGGGCCTCGAAGCACAGGTCGTGCTGCTGGTTCGCGTGGACGAGCAGGGATATGTGCAGGATGTCAGCGTCGCGGAGAGTTCCGGCGATCGGCAGCTGGACGATGCGGCGGTATGGATCGGGGAACGGATGCGCTTTGAGCCGGCACGGTACGAAGGGGAGGCGGTTCCCTGCCTTGCCAGGATACCGGTGACGTTCGATGTCGTGACTCAACTTGTCCGCGAGCCCAGGCTGCGGAACGCCGAGTCGATTGTGTCAACGATAATCCAAGACTTCGCTGACCTCCGGGGCACAGCCCGTCTCCGAGTCGAGGTGGATCCCAAAGGCACAGTGCTGGTCGTGAGGGATCGCGAATCGAGCGCCCCCGAAGCGCTCAGGGCGGCACGGAGGCTGACCACGCAGCTGGTGTTCTGGCCGGCGGTCAGCGGTGGTCGAGAGGTCACCGCCTGGGTTGAAGTTGTCTTTGAGTTCCGCGGTGGCGAGTCCCGCGTCTACGTCGAGCGTTCGCCGGCCTAGTGCTGTGCGCGGACCCGGGTCGGCTTCAGGGTCGGAACGAAGCTAGCGAGAAACTCCACAGCGCGCTGCTCCGCCCAGTAGACAGGATGCCAGGGAAGCGTGCCGGCGACGAAGCCGGCATGGCCGCCGCGTGAGGTGAACTCGGCGCGAAGCCATTCGGAGCGCTCGACCAGCTGCTCCGGCAGCGAGGAGGCGGGGACAATAGGGTCGTCGCGTGAATTGATTAGAAGCGTCGGGCGCCGGATGCGCTCCAGTAAGAACCGGGAGCTGGAACGCGCCCAATAGTCTTCGGCGTCGCGAAAACCGTGCAGCGGCGCGGTCACCGCATCGTCGTACTGCCGCCAGTTGCGAGCGCGGCGCACCGCCTTCTCGTCTAGCAACCCTGGATACTCGCTAGCCTTCTGGAGCGCCTTCGCCTTCAGGGTGCGGAGGAAGAAGAAGGTGTAGAGACGACCGAACCCCCGGGACATCTTTCGTGCTGCGGCCGCCAGGTCGTACGGGGTCGAGATCGCCACCGCCGCCCGCATCTCATCGGGTGCCAACTCCCCCAGCTCGCCCAGCCACTTGAGCAGCACGTTTCCGCCCAGAGAGACGCCAACGGGCAGGATAGGAGCGGCCGGATCGCGCTTGGCCAACTCGCTGATCACCCAGTCGAGGTCGCCGCTGTCGCCCGAGTGATAGAGCCGCGGCGTTCGGTTCGGCGAGCCGCCGCAGGCTCTGAAGTTCATCGCGACACCACGCCAACCACGCTCGGCCGCCAGTGCCAACAACCCGCGTACGTACGGGCGGTCGGATGAGCCCTCCAGTCCGTGTATGACCAGCAGCTGTGGGGAGGCGACGGGCCCATCCATGAAGTCGAGGTCGAGGAAATCCCCGTCGGGAGTCGTCCAGCGCGCTCGGCAAGTGGGGACGTGAACGGCGCGCCGCAACAACCGGTTCCATGCCGTCTGCCGGTGGCGACCGCGATTCCACCACGCGGGTCGGAACGGCCCGACTCGGGCTGCCCCGTCGTGAGGACTTGCGTCGTGGGCTGCGGCGCCGGGGTCTCTGTCGTCCTGCAACGCTAGGTTTCGGTCGGCTGGCTGACCGTGCAACGCCAGCGACAACGGCCGAGATTCGTCATCGGGGCGTTCTCCGGGACCGCTCGGCGGGGGACGAGCCGTGAGGGCCGACCTCGGGGATCGCTCGGAGGTCGCCGGTCTTGAGTTTGCAACGCAGTTTGGCCTACTTGCCTATATTGCCGCACGTCAGGCCATTGCGCCAGATTGCTGTTCCCGCGCGGTTACGGGACGAATCGGTTCGCTTCTGCAGGAGGCCGTAGGCCCCTGAGCAGTCGAGTCACGCGGAGATACGAGCAGAGATGGATTCAGAATCCAAGGTCGAGGGTACCTCCGAGCTGCTGGAGGGGATATTAGAGCTGATCGAGTCGAGTGCTGAGCCGGATCTGGCACCGAAGCTCCGGTCGTTTGCCCAGGCGATGCTCTGCCAGGCGCCGGCGGATTTCTTCCGTGGCCGGACCGACGCAGACCTGGTGGAGCTGATCTCCTTGCAGTTCGAGTTGGTGGAGTCGAGCCGGCCGGATGAGATCGCGGTTCGTGTGCGTCCGGGTCCAGGCCATGGACATTCGGGAACGGTCGGAGTTGTGATCAGCGATCGGCCGTTCGTTGTCGATAGTCTGCGGCAGTACCTGACCGCCAAGAGCTTTGAGATCCGGAGGGAGCTACACCCGATCATCGTCGTGGAGCGGGATGATACGGCGAGGATCACGAAGATCGGCGACTGGAGCGCGGGAGGCCCGAGGTTCTCGGTGCCCTACTACGAGTTCGAGGGCCACTTGGATGACACGTTGGTGCGCGCCATGGAGGGGGAGATCCGTTCCTGCATGGAGGAGGTCCGCCTGGCGACAGACGATTTCGAGGCCATGCGCGCCAAGACGGACGAGGTTTGCGAGGAACTGAGTCGGATCGTTGCTCGGTCGCCTGAACGTACATCAGACATCGAGGAAATCGTCGCTTTTCTGCGCTGGCTCAAGGACAGTGGATTCGTCTACTTAGGGTACCGCGGCTACGACTTCTACGACGCTGCGGACAGCCGACGGGTCGTCGCGGTGGAGCGCGGCTCTGGGTTGGGGATTCTGCGGCGCGAGCAGCATTCGTCGGCCTGGGAGCCGAAAGCGCTCGATGAATTGCCGCCGGACCTGCGGGCTCGCGCCTTGCTCGGGCCGCTACTGATCGTTTCCAAGGCGAACTCGGAGTCGCGCGTACATCGCCGCGCCCGCATGGACTATGTGGGCATCAAGAAGCTGGACGGAGCGGGTGAGGTTGTGGGTGAGCACCGTTTTCTGGGTCTTTTCACCTGGAGAGCGTACTCGGAGAACTCGGGGAACATTCCGGTTCTGCGGCGAAAGCTGGAAGAGCTGCTGGAGATCGAGAATCTTCCCAAGGGGTCACACGACTACAGGGCAATCGTACAGCTCTTCAACAGCATGCCTAAGGAAGGGCTCTTCCTCGTCAGTGTGGAGGATCTGCGGAGGCAAATCCGGGCCGTGATGGCAGCGGAGCCCACGGGTGACGTTCGGTTGGTGATCGCGCCTGATAGCCTGGGTCGGGGTGTTGTGGTCATGATCGTCCTTCCCAAGCGGAACTACTCGGATGAGGTCCGGGGCCGTCTGCGGAGGGAGATCTCCGAGGCGCTGGGCGGCAGCGTGCTCAGCGACCACCTGGCGCTGGGCGAGGGCGAGGCGGCACGGATGCACTTCTACGTCTCGGCGAGCCCGGAGCGGGTGCGGGAGACAGACGTGGACGCGCTGCAGGGGCTTGCCGCCTCGATCGTGTGGACTTGGAGGCAGAGGCTGCGGGGCGCGCTCGGTCATCGCCACGACGCTGAGGACGTTCACCGGTTCGAGGAACGGTATTTCGACGCGTTCACGGCCGAGTACGTGGCGGCGACCGATGTGGACACGGCTGTAGACGACATCGAGGCTCTTGAGGAGCTGGAGCGGACTGGGGTCATGCAGGTTGGCCTGGAGCGTCACCGGGCTGGCGAACTCGAGGCGACGGAGCTGCGTCTCTTCGTCAAGCGTGGGACGATGATCCTTGCCGACACGATGCCGATGCTCGAACACCTGGGGCTGAGAGTGATCGAGGCTGACGCGCTCGATGTCGAGGTATCGGGTAAGGGTGCTGCGACGATTCACACTTTCGTGGTTCAGGGGCCGGATTCGGGGCCGCTCGATCACGAACGTGTGGGGCGGTTGCTCGGCGATACGCTGCGCGCCGTTCAGAGTGGTCAAGCTGACGACGATCGCTACAACCGCCTGGTGATCACGGCGGGTCTGAGCTGGCAGCAGGTCGCGATCCTGCGGGCATACGCGGAGTACGCGTTCCAGATCGGAGCTGTATCCAGTCGCCGAGCAGTGACGGATGCGCTGGTACAGCATCCGCAAGTGGCAAGAAGCCTAGTCGAACTGTTCACGCTGAAGTTCGATCCTGGATTCGTGGGCGATCGTGCAACCGCGCTTGAGGGAGCGAATGCCGGGTTTGTGGAGATGTTGCGAGGCGTGGATAGCATCGCCCACGATCTGTCGTGCCGGCGCTTGCAGAATCTCGTGCTCGCAACGGTTCGCACAAGCTACTTCAAGAACGGGACGCAGGGGGATCACCCCTCGGCTATCGCGTTCAAGATCGACTGCGCGGCCGTCGAGCAGATGCCGCAACCGCGGCCGGCCCGCGAGATCTACGTTCACGGCCCACACACAGCGGGGTCGCACCTGCGTTTCGGACTCGTCGCGCGCGGGGGCGTTCGCTGGAGCGAGCGTCCTGATGATTTCCGGACCGAGGTGCTCGGGCTGGTCAAGACGCAGCAGGTCAAGAACGCGGTGATCGTGCCTGCTGGCGCGAAGGGCGCCTTCATCGTGAGGAGAGCGCCGGCGCGGCGCGAGGCTGTCAAGCAGGCCGTCGTCGAGTCCTACCGTGAGTTCATCTGCGGATTGCTCGATACTACGGACAACATCGTGGATGGGAAGGTCGTTCATCCGCCCAGCGCCGTGATCTACGACGACGAGGACCCTTACCTGGTGGTGGCAGCGGACAAAGGGACGGCCGAGTTCTCCGACACGGCCAATGAGATCGCAGCGGAGTACGGGTTCTGGTTGGGCGACGCGTTCGCCTCCGGTGGCTCGCACGGCTACGACCATAAGAAGGAGGGGATCACGGCACGTGGGGCCTGGGAGTGCGTGCGCGGTCATTTCCGGGAGCTGGGCAAGGACATCTCACGAGAGCCGACCACGGTGGTTGGGATCGGTGATATGAGCGGTGATGTGTTCGGCAACGGGATGCTTCTGAGTCGAGCCATCAAGCTCGTGGCGGCGTTCGATCACCGGCACATCTTCATCGATCCGGACCCCGATCCTGAGAGATCGTACGAGGAGCGGCGCCGGCTCTTCCAGCTTCCCGGGTCCAGCTGGGCCGACTACGATCGGGGGCTCATCAGCAAAGGAGGTGGCATTTACCCGCGTGGTGCCAAGGAGATCCACGTGTCGCCGGAGGCGCAGGCAGCGCTCGGCATCGAGGACGGGCTTCTTAACGGCCAGAGGTTGATCCGAGCAATCCTGCGCGCGCCGGTCGATCTGTTTTGGAACGGCGGCATCGGCACCTACGCAAAGGCGCCCGACGAGAGCAACGCGGACGTGGGTGATTCGAGCAATGACGCCGTCCGTGTCGATGCGAACGAGCTGCGCGTACGGGTCATCGGCGAGGGTGGGAACCTGGGACTCACGCAGCTCGCTAGAATCGAATACGCTCTCGAGGGCGGGCGTCTCAACACGGACGCCGTTGACAACTCGGGCGGCGTCGACATGTCGGACCATGAAGTCAACCTCAAGATCCTGCTCCTCGCTCTAGTGGACCGCGGCGAACTGACGCTGGATCAGCGCAACGAGGTCTTCGAGCAGGTTACGGATGAGGTTGCCGCGCACGTACTCGCGAACAACCGTTCGCAGGGTCGCGCGCTCAGCCTGGAGCAGCTCCGAGCCGTCGATCGTTTGCCCGAATTCCGGGACACGTCTTACTACTTGGAGCGCCGGGCCGGCCTGAAGCGGGCGCTGGAGTACCTGCCGGGTTGGGGCCGCTTGCAAGCGAGGCAGGAGGTGGGGAGGACCCTCACGCGTCCGGAGCTCGCCGTGCTGCTTGCCTACAGCAAGCTGCATCTGAAGAGCGAGATCATCGCTTCCATGCTGCCAGACGATCCGGCGCTCCTGGACTTGCTCAAGGAATACTTCCCTGCGCCGATAAATGCACTCGCATCCAAGGACGACTTGCGCGGTCATCGGCTGCAGCGAGAGATCATCGCAACCGTCCTCACGAACAGGCTCGTAGACCTGATGGGCAGCACGTTCGTACCTCGCATCAGGCGCGACACTGGCGCTGCACCGGCTGCTGTGGCACGGGGCTGGTACGTGGCGGCAGAGATCGCGGGCGCGCGGGAATTGCTGCAAGAGATCGAGCGGAACGAAGCCCGCCTGTCTACTGAGCAGGAGTATCGCTGGTTGCTCGCGGTGGAGGCGGTGCTGGATCGAACGGTAAGATGGGCGGTCGAGAATCTCCCGGAGGAGGGCGGTGTCAGGACAGCCATCGCGGAGTTCAAGGGACCGGTCGCCGAGCTGTGCGAGCTGCTCCCGACGATCATCCACGGGTCCCAGCAACAGGCACTGCACGAAACGCTCGAGGAGCTGAAGCGCGGTGGTGTGCCGTCCGAACTTGCCCGGAAGGTGGCGGTGCTGCAGTTCCTCGGTGACCTGATGGAGGTGACACAGATCGCGCACTACCTCGGGCGCTCAGTCGCGGATATCGGGCATGTCTACTTCGCCTTGGCGCACGAATTCGACTCCGCCGTGCTGTTCGAGCTGTTGAAGACGGTGCCAGGCGAGGATGTGTGGGAGCAGCGCGCCGCGCAGGGCTTGATGCAGGATCTGGTGCAGGCCCGCCGCAACCTTACGCTGGCGGTCGTTGCCAGCGGCGGTGAAGGCCGGTCGATCGAGGCGCAGATCGAGGCTTTCCGGGCCCGGCATGTTTCGCGACTGAAGGCGATGCGGGACGTTCTCGAGGAGTTGCTGGCCTCTGAGAGGATCAACCTGGCGGCGCTGACCGTGGCCACGTTGGAGACCTTACGCCAGTCAAGGGTGATCCGCGAGGGTCGCCATTGATCGGCGGACCTGGGATTGCGGGACACGATACCTCATCTCATAAGAACCTGCTGCAAAGTACCGGGCTGGGAGACTGATTTCGTCGAAGACCGAGGTTTGAGTGCCGGCGCGCGCGCCGGCTCGCCGCGAGTGCGGCGGCGCGCGGCCTTGTGTCTGGAAGTGGCAAAGAGGAGGAGATCTCATGTCGATGCATGGAGCGCACGAATCCCGCAGCTGGGGGACTGCCACTCGCGTTATTCATACGGCTATGGGTACCGAGCCGATCATCGGCCCAGGCGGTGGGGCCGCGCTCGCGTTGCCGATCTGGCAGAGTTCGACCTTCCAGTTTCGCAGCCCGGAGGAGGTCGCCGAGACGGCCATGCAGTCGCGGCCTCAGACGTTCTACACGCGCTACGGGAATCCCAATTTCCAGGCCGTGGAAGAGGCGATGGCGATGCTAGAGGGCGGGGAAGCGGCGTTGGTCACGGGGTCTGGCATGGGTGCGATCATGCTTGTGTTCCTGGGCTTGCTGAAGAATGGAGACCACGTGGTCGCACAGAAGACGCACTACGTCGCCACGATGAAGGCGCTCGAGGCATGGCTACCGCGCTACGGTATCGAGGCGACGATGGTGGACCAGACCGATCTCGCCGCTTTCGAGGCCGCGATACGGCCGAACACGCGGCTCATCTTCGTGGAGACCCCGGCGAACCCGACTTTGCTGCTGACGGACGTGGCCGGCGTTGCCAGGTTGGCGCGCGAGCGGGGCATTACGACCTGTATGGACAACACCTTCGCGACGCCGATCAACCAGCGGCCCATCGACCATGGGATCGATCTCGTCGTGCACAGCGCGACGAAGTACCTGGGCGGCCACAGCGATGTGACGGCGGGCGTTGTCGTCGGGGACCGCGAGCGCATCGAAACGCTCTGGTATGCGCTCCTCGTGCACGGGATGATTCTGCACCCCTTCGAGGCCTGGTTGCTGGCGCGCGGGCTGCAGACGCTCCCGTTCCGGGTTGCTCGGGCGAACGGCAACGCGATGGCTGTGGCGGAGTATCTGGAATCTCATCCGAATGTGCAGCGCGTCTACTATCCTGGGTTGCCCTCGCACCCGCAGCACGAGCTAGCCAAGAGACAGATGGCGGGCTACGGGGGGATGGTAGTGTTCGAGATGGACGGCGGTGTTGACGCGGCCCGGAACTTCGCGGCGGGGCTGAAGCTGGCGCGCCTGGCTGTGAGCCTGGGTGGAACCGAGACACTCGTGGTTCACGCGGCCTCGATGATTCACGCACGCCTGACCCCGGAGCAGCGAGCCGAGGCGGGGATCTCCGAGAACCTGATCCGCGTTTCCGTTGGGTTGGAGGACCCGGAGGACATCATCGCCGACTTCGATCAGGCGCTCGGAGGGTGAAGCGCTGGAAGCCATGATCTGAGCGGCCGATGCAGGCCGCGGTCAGGAGACGGCCGCGGCGGATCGGTCAGTCCGAGAAACGAGCGGGGGGCTCCGGGCCCCCCGCTGTTCAACCTGATTGTGTGGTTGTTGCGGCGATTCCTACTTTCCGGCCAGAACCGCGTCAGCCTCGTCTTCGGTTGGGACCAGCCGCCCCGTGGTCAGCTCCAGCACCAGACGGTCAGCGTCGTACATGTCGTCCAGCGCTTCCAGTATGCCACGCACATCCACGGCCACCGCGCGGTTGACCTCTGGGTCGTAGATGTAGTCGCCGGGGAGGCTCTCGATGTTGCCGTCGAAGATAAGCCCGACCACCTTGAGGTCGGTGTTGATCACCGGCGAACCCGAGTTACCGCCGATGACGTCGGCCGTCAGCACGAAGTTGACCGGCGTCGACAGATCCAAGGTTTCAGGCGGGCTCAACCAGCGCGCCGGAAGATCCCAGGGCGTACCCGGGCCGTAGGAGTAGTAGTGGTCGTAGAGACCGTAGAAGGTTGTGTAGTTGGGCGCGTAGGTGCCGTTGTACTCGTAACCCTTCACGACGCCGTCAGCTATGCGCAGCGAGAAAGTCGCGTCCGGTGGAATCGAGGTGCCGTAGACATCGAACCGCGCGCGCCCCAGAGCATTCGCGATCGCCTCTTGTTGCTGCCCGAGCCGCTGGAACGCCGTCTGGTAGGCGCCCAAGCGCTCGCTGATCGCTGCGATCACCTGAATCGCCCGATCTTCCGCTGTCAGCACACCGGTCTCCAGGACGCTTGCCGTCTGGGCGGAGTTGGCGAGGGCACTACTTGCCAGGATGGCATCTGCGGTGGCCTCCGGGGTGCGTCCCTGCAGGATCATCCGGCCGATCTCGCTATCGGAACCCAGGTGCCGCTCGAAGTCCGTGAGCCGGGCGGTGAGCAGTCTCTGCTGCAGGGACGGCGGTTGGTCACTGATCGCGAGCACACGTCCCTTGAGGTTGTCGAGCACCTCCTGGGGCGCGCCCGATTCACTCGCCGTCACGTACCGGTAGGCGACAAAGGCACGCAGTAGTGCCGCTGCGTCGAAGTCAGGGTTACCGAGACCGGCGAAGGCGCCGAAGTCGGCCGCGTACGGCATCCTCTGCTTCTGGATCTCGGCCATGCGGTCGAGCAGCCCACCGTACTTCGCGCTGAGCGCCGGGTCGTTTTCGATGGCGTCCCGGAATTGACGCTCCGAATCACGGCGCCGTGCCATGTAGATGGGGTTCTGAAGGCCAGTCCACATGCCGCGATACGCCTTCTCTGCGTTCAACAGGCCGAAGATCTCGTTGCGGAGGTCCATCTCCTCCCCTCTCTCCGGATTCTCGTCGTAGAAGGCCTGGAGGGCATCCGCACGGCTCTCGAGTAGCTCATAGATGGCTTTGTCCTGGACCGCCCCGCGCCACTCCAGCTGGGCCACCGTCTGGAGTCGGCTGCTGCCGCCGGGGTTACCGATCACGAAGACGGCGTCACCTTCCTCCACGCCTTTGTCGCTCCACTTGAACCAGTGCTCCGGCTTCAGTGGATTCCCGTCCGTGCCATAGATGCGATAGAACGAGAAATCGAGGTCATAGCGCGGGTAGGTGAAGTTGTCCGGGTCGCCGCCGAAGTGGCCGAGCTGCAGCTCGGGAGAGGCCACGAGGCGCAGATTCGTATAGCGGCGGAAGACATAGGCGGAATACTTGGCACCGTCCCAGAGCTCGATGACTTGCACGAGGATGCCTGCCTCGTCGCCACCGTGTTCTTCGGCTATGCGCTCCGACAGCTCCTCGCGGATCTCACGTAGCGCGGCGCCGCGCTCCGCTTCAGCCGTGCCTTCGAGGGCCGCATACACCTCCTCGGTCACGTCCTTGATCGCGATGAGCTGGTCCGCGGTCTGGCTCGACTCACGCTCCTCCTCCAGCGACCGGGCGTAGAAGCCGTTGTCGAGCAGGTTCTCGCCCGGCTGGCTCACTCCGGTGACGCTCTCGCGCGCACAGTGGTGGTTCGTAAGTACGAGCCCGTTGGGTGAGACGAAGGAGGCCGAGCACCCCTGGATGCGCAAGGCACCGAGCCGAACTCGTTCAAACCAACTTTGATCGGGCTCGAACTGGTATGTCTCGCGTAAGTACTCCAGCGGCGGGTACTCGAACGTCCACATCTTGCCGTTGTCGAACTTGCCTGCGCGGATCGTGTCGAGGTCGATGCCTGCCGCCATGCTGACCGCCGGAGCGGGCTCCGGCTTGACTGTTGGAGCCGGCTCGCTGACGTAAGCGGCTCGGGCGCCGCACCCCATGGCGAAGGCGAGCGCGGCAACGGGCGCCATCCGGGCCCAGACAGCCCATGGTCTCTTGGTCTTCATGGTCGTCCACTCGTCCTTGAAGAAGGGAGGTTCACATATCCACGAGTGAGAGAGCAATCTGGTCGTTGAGTTCCCTGCGGGCAACCTGTGGGCCGGCCGTGCCGGGAGATCGCTACGGGGCGCATCTGCCGTTCGGGCTGACCTTGCGGCCTCGCCGGGGCCGGACCCGTTCGCGGGCGGGCTCCGGCTGGCGCGAGCTGGCCGGCTCGGGTAGTATTTGTTTTCGATCCACAACGACCGGGGTCACGGAACGGAGGGTCTCACCAACCCTAGATGCCGAAGCGGGAAGACCTACAGAGCGTCCTGCTACTGGGCAGCGGGCCGATCGTGATCGGGCAGGCCTGCGAGTTCGACTATTCGGGCACGCAGGCCGTTCGTGCACTGAAGGAGGAGGGTTACCGGGTCATTCTGGTGAACTCGAATCCGGCCACGATCATGACCGACCCCGACCTGGCTGATGCGACCTACATCGAGCCACTCACGCCCGAGTGGGTGGAGCGTGTGATAGCGCGCGAGCGCCCGGATGCGCTCCTCCCCACCATGGGCGGCCAGGTGGGGCTCAACGTGTCGCTGGAGCTGCACGATTCCGGTGTGCTGGAGAAGTACGGCGTGGAGCTCATCGGTGCCGACGCACGCGCCATCCGGCTGGCGGAGGACCGGGAGGAGTTCGCCGCGGCGATGCGGCGGATCGGTCTCGAGGTACCCCACGGCGGCTTCGCTCACTCGCTGGAGGCGGCGCTGGCAGTCGCCGAGAGCACCGGCTTTCCCGCGATCGTTCGCCCCTCCTTCACCCTCGGTGGCACCGGCGGCGGAATCGCGTACAACGTCGAGGAATTCGAGCAGGTCGCGCGTGCAGGTCTCGAGACGTCGCCGATCGGCGAGGTGTTGATCGACAAGAGCGTGATCGGCTGGAAGGAGTACGAGCTGGAGGTAATGCGCGATCACGCCGACAACGTCGTGATCGTCTGCTCCATCGAGAACTTCGACGCGATGGGCGTGCACACCGGTGACTCGATCACCGTGGCCCCGGCCATGACGCTGTCGGACAGGGAGTATCAGGTGTTGCGGGACGCCGCCATCGCCTGCATCCGCGAGATCGGTGTGGCTGCCGGTGGCTGCAACATCCAGTTCGCCGTGAATCCCGAGACCGGCGAGGTGTTGATCATCGAGATGAACCCGCGGGTCTCTCGCTCCTCCGCCCTGGCGTCCAAGGCAACCGGTTTTCCCATCGCGCGCATCGGGACGAAGCTGGCGGTCGGCTATCGGCTGGACGAGCTGCCCAACGCGATCACTCGCAAGACGCCTGCCTCGTTCGAACCGGTACTGGACTACGTGGTCGTCAAGGTCCCGCGCTTCGCCTTCGAGAAGTTCCCCAGCGCCGACCCCGTGCTGGGCGTGCAGATGAAGGCGGTCGGCGAGGTTATGGCCATCGGCCGGACGTTCAAGGAAGCGTGGATGAAAGGGTTCCGCTCGCTGGAGAACGGGCGGGCTGGCTGGTCGTGCGGCGACGGGGTGGCCGATGATGGCCTTGGCGCCGACGACCGTGGGACCCTGCTGGCGGCGCTCCGCCAGCCCACCGCTGACCGACCCTTCCAGATCAAGCGGGCGCTGCGCGCCGGCCTCACTGCCAAACAGATCAGTGACGTCAGCCACATCGATCCCTGGTTCATCGAGCAGTTGAGGGAGCTGGTCGAGGCGGAAGTGTGGTACGCATCGCTGAACAAGGCGACTCGAGAGGCGACCTGGGAGATGAAGCGCCTGGGCTTCGGCGATGCGCTGCTGGCTCGGATCCGCGGTGAGCGTGAGGCGGATGTCAGGGAACGGCGCTGGGCCTGGGGCATGCACCCGTCCTACAAGATGGTGGACACGTGCGCAGGTGAGTTCCCTGCGGCCACGCCGTATCTCTACAGCACCTACGAGGAGGAGAACGAGTCGATCCAGAGCGAGCGGCCGAAGGTGGTCGTGCTGGGGAGCGGCCCCAATCGGATCGGCCAGGGCGTCGAGTTCGACTACTGCTGCGTCTCGGCCGCCTTCGCGCTGGCGGAGGAGGGCTACGAGACGATCATGGTGAACTCGAACCCGGAGACGGTATCGACCGATTTCGACGTCAGCGACAAGCTCTACTTCGAGCCACTCACCCTGGAGGACGTGCTGGAGATCATCCACCTCGAGCGGCCGGAGGGCGTTGTTGTTCAGATGGGCGGCCAGACGCCGCTCAAGCTGGCGTCGGCGCTGCGGGCTTTGGACGTGCCGATCCTCGGCACCCCGGTGGAGTCCATCGACCGGGCCGAGGATCGTGAGCGCTTTGAAGCCCTCGCCCGCGAGCTGGGCATCGCCCAGCCGGCCAATGGCTTGGCCAAGAGCGAGGCTGAAGCGCTTCAGGTGGGAGCACGGATCGGTTACCCGCTGCTGGTCCGCCCCAGCTACGTGCTCGGCGGGCGGGCTATGGAGATCGTCTACGACGAGGAGTCGCTGAAGGGCTATTTCGATCGCGCTATTCGCGCCTCGCCGGAGCATCCGGTGCTGATCGACCGCTTCCTCGAGGACGCCTTCGAGGCCGACGTGGACGCGGTATCGGACGGTGTGGAGGTGCTGATCGGTGGGGTCATGCAGCACATCGAGGACGCCGGGATTCACTCTGGCGACTCCGCCTGTGTCGTGCCGCCCTATCTGCTGCGTGACGAGCACGTCGAGCAGATGAAGGAGCACACCCGGGCACTGGCACAGGCGCTGGGCGTGGTCGGCCTCATCAACGTGCAGTTCGCGGTGAAGGATGGGGTCGTCCACGTGTTGGAGGTGAACCCTCGCGCCAGCCGTACTGTTCCCTACCTGAGCAAGGCCGTCGGGGTACCGCTGGCGCGCACGGCGGCGCGTTGCATGGTGGACCGGAAGCTGAGCGAGTTCGACCTGCGGCAGGATGGCGAGATGGAGGGAGTGGCAGTCAAGGAGTCGGTCTTCCCCTTCGACAAGTTGCCAGGCGTCGATGCCCTGCTGGGTCCCGAGATGCGCTCGACCGGTGAGGTGATGGGGATCGCCGACTCGTTCGGCCTGGCGATGGCGAAGGCGCAGATCGCCGCCGGCAATCCCCTGCCGCTGACGGGCCGGATCGTGGTGACGGTGCACGATCAAGACAAGCCCAACGTAACCCCGATCGTGCGCCGCTTTCACGAACTCGGCTTCGAGATCTGGGCGACCACGGGCACCGCCCGCTACCTGCGAGGCCGTGGCATACCAACGACGCCGGTGCTCAAAGTGCACGAGGGACGCCCGCACATCGTTGACTACCTTATCTCGGGAGAGATCGAGCTGCTCATCAATACGCCGCTGGGCAAACACGCGCAGTTCGACGACTACGCCATCCGGCGGGCGGCTATTCAGCGACGAGTGCCCTACACCACGACGCTGTCCGCCGCCTCGGCGCTGTGCGACGCCGTAATCGCGTTACGGCACCGCAAGCTCGAGGTCCTTAGCCTCCAGGAGCGGGCCCGGCGGACCGAGAAGGTCGCGGTGGGCGATTAGGACAGTCGCGGGGCTTTCCCCGAGATCTTAGAATAATGATTGGGAGCCAGCGAACGCTTTTCCTGCAGCAGCCCTGGGGCACAGGGTAGGCAGCAACCGCACGGGGACGGGTCAGTGGAGACTGGAGCCGACATGAGGCAGCTTGTGGGGCGTGTCGTCGCCACGGAGCGCAAGCCCAACACGACGCACGAGTTCCACTTCTGGACCGGTCGTGAGGCACCCATCGGTATCGGGTCCATCGTTAAGGTGGTGGCTGAGGCGCAGACAGTGTATGGCGTGGTGGTCGAGGGGTTCAGCTACACGGATCTCCTATCGCCGCTCCACGACTACATCGGCGCCGATGCTGACCCGGGGGCGGAAGCGCGGGCGCCGTCGACGCGACCGGAGATCAGGCTCTATTCTGCCGCCGTGCTGCGCCGCGAGCCGGAGGAACCGGTGCAGCCGGTGCCCATGGGCGCGGTCTATCTGGCCGACGACCGGGACGTCGTGGTCGGGCTGCGCATGGACGCATACGTGGGCGGTGAACGGGACACGGGCATCCCGTTGGGCCTCTACACGAGCGGTGGCTTGGAGGCGCCGGTCTTCCTGGATGCCGATTTCCTCCTCGGCCCCGAGGCAGCCCACCTCAACATCACGGGCGTCAGCGGCCTGGCCACGAAGACCAGCCTGGTCGAGTTCCTGCTCGCCTCGATCTTCGAGCACTTGCCGGGGTTCAAGGGCTCCGTCGCCGCGGTCTGCTTTAACGTGAAGGGCCCTGACCTGCTGTTCCTCGACCAGCCGGGCGATCTCGACGAGGCGGACCTGCGGATGTACCGCCAGCTGGGGATCCCGGCGGAGCCGTTCAAGAACATACGCTACTACGCCCCCTACAAGGCAGATGGCTGGAACCTCAATACGCTGAGGACAAATCCGGACCTCATGCAGAACGTGGAGCCGCTGCGCTGGGGGCTGAAGGAAGTGATGCAGTTCTCGGAAGTGCTGCTCACCCGCGATGACCTTGATGCGAAGGCGGATGCACTGGTGGACTTCATCCGTGATCGCGTCCTTGATCAGCCATTCGGCCCAGGTTCCGGTCAGCCGCTCATGCGCAACCACTTCGTACGCACGTTCCGTGACCTGGAGGATTGGTTCGACGACGTATTGGCGTGCTGCGAGCAGAGCGGGGAGGACCGCTGGATGACCCACCACACGGCGACCATTCGGAAGGTCCGCAACCGGCTCAATGGCATTGTTAGTCGCGCCCACGGTCTCGTGGTGAACGACGATGCGGTGAGCGACCTACCGTGGGGTTCGTTCGAGGATAGGGCTGTCTACGTGATCGACGTGGCGAACGTGGAACCCGAGGCTCAGGATCTGGTGTTCGCGCGGGTCGTCTCCAAGCTGCGCGAAGGCCTCGAGGCCGGTAGCATCGGCGTGCGACACGTCGTGGTGTTCGCCGACGAGCTCAACAAATACGCGCCGTCGGACGGGCCGGACACATACGTACGCAAGATGCTGCTCGATATCAGCGAGCGAGGTCGCTACCTGGGGCTGGTGCTCTTCGGCGCGCAGCAGTTTCGCTCGCAGGTCCATCGGCGCGTCGTCGGGAACTCCGGACGAGCTCGCCACGCCTGGCTACTCGGTGTTGTCACCCGCTACGAAGACGAAGCTGGCTAGCCTTCCCAAGGGCGATCTGATGGTCAGGCATCCGCACTTCACACAGCCCATCTTCATCCGTTTCCCGAAGCCTGCGGTGATGCGCGGGCGGGATGGGATTGAGCGGTTCCCGCCCCGCCAGGAGATGCCGTTCGAGGATGCTGTTGCCCACGGTCTGCGGCGCGTTGACCAGCGTGTACGGGTGAACGAGGTGAAAGATCTGATCGCGGGACGCGAGCGCCCGGAGGTTCTTCAGGCCTTCCACCACACGCAGCGTAGTCGGCCGGGGGACGCTCTGGCGTTCTTCCGCTCCCGGCTCAAGAAGAAGGTGGCCTCGGAAGTGGTTGAGGCACCGCGGCCAGTGTCCGTGCCCGAGGATCCCTACGCCGGTGACTGATCGTACGCCCACACGCCGCTTGTGGCTTCTCGGAGCTGCGGCGCTCGCGCTCTGGGGCGCACGCTCCGGCCTCGCGCAGGAACCGCTCGCTGCCGCCCCGCCGGCTCGTGTGCTACTACGTATGGCCGCCGATTCAGGCCTCGTCGGCCACTACAAAGTCACGGTCCGGGAGACCCAGCGTCTGGTGTTCGTCATCCCGGACGACGATCCGCGCGCCGCCCTGTTGCAGTCCCTCACGGCCCCGCGCCAGCGGACCACTGAGCTCGCCACCACGATCATCTCGGACCGTCACGAACCCGATCAGGAGCGTCGCTATCGGCTCTACTGGCTCGGCTACCGCGTCAGCGGTGACGAGGAGCGCGGTCTCAGCAGCCTGCAGTGGGACAGCATCTTCCAGAGAGTGGGTCGGGGTGCGATCCTCAGATTCTCTCCGCACGGACAGCCGCAGGGCGTCCTTGTGACCTCCGGGGCGGTCCGACCCGTCGCCCAGGCGCTGGCCGACATCCTCTCCGCTCTGGCGCTCGCGTTACCGCCCGACTCGGTCTCCGAGGGAGAGGGCTGGAGGGACCGGGTGACGATCCACGTGCGGGCGCCGGACGGTTCTCAACAACCGGTGAACCTGCATGTCAACTACAGGCTGGCGAGGCTCAGGATGGAATCCGATGGTCTCGTTGCACGCATTGAGTTCGATGGTGAGCCGGTCAGCTTCGGAGAGAGGATCGCCGAGATATCCGGCCGCTACTTCGGTGAGAGTCTGTTCAGGGTAGGCGCGGGGCGCTACGACAGCGTCTTGGTCGCAGCAAACCTCGAGTTGAAGTGGGCCGACGTGGACGAGTTGCCGCCGAGTCGCTCGCTGGTCGACTGGCAGGCGGAGCTCAACCGGTATCAGGGGGCACGATGAGGGTGGCAGGTATCTGGCTCTTCCTGCATGTGCTCGGCACGGCGTTGTGGTTGGGGGGCATGTTCGCGCTCAGCATTTGGATGTCGCGGGCGCGAGGCACGGGCGAGATGCAGATCGTGGCGTTCGCATACTCGGCGGCGCGGCAGCTCTATCGGGGACTCGTACTGACGGCTGCGACCCTGACGATCGTGACGGGTGCGATCCTGACGATCGTGACGCAGCGGCCGTGGTTCCGCCGCTTCCCTGAGCAGTGGTTGTTCCAGATGCAGGTGATCGGGTTGATCGCGTTCCTGATCACGCTCATCTATGTCATCCCCAAGGCAGGCGCACTGGCGAGGCTAGCCGAGCGGGGCGAGGTGGAGTCACCCGAGTTCCGGGCTGGCGTGAAGGGGCAAGCGATCGTGGGAAGCGCGGTCGGTGCGTTGCTGGTCTATCTTGTTCTGCTGGGTGCCCTTCGCTTTTAGCTCGTTTGCGGAGGTGCTGTGCGGGGCTCCGTGATAGCGAAGTCATTGATAGGGCCCGTTGTCCTTGCAGTGCTGCTGGGTGCCGGGTCGCCGTTCGTGCCGGCGGTGGTCCAGGACAGCACGTACCTTCTCCGGCTGTCCGACCGGGTCGGTCAGGTGAACCGCTATCGCCTAGACTTCGACATGCGCATGCGGGCCGAGTACAGGGGCACCGGCGAACCGGATGCTCGCACTCGGCAGCTCATGGAGACCCTTGCTTCCGGCATGGGGTTGCGGACAGCGGTGGAATACGAGCAAGAGCTCGTGGAGGTGGCCCGGGACGGGACGCGGACTTTCGAGGTCCGCTGGCACGCTTTCGAGCTCACCGGCGATATCGGCGGGCGGCCAGTGTCGCCGCCGCCGGGCCACGCCGAATCGGTCCGCGATCTGCTCTCACAGACGGCGCGAGTGCGCACGACTGCCACGGGTCGTACCGTCGATGTCGCCTATTCTCACCCCGGGATCGCGCAACTGGCCCGCCGACTTGCCCAGATGGAGGGTCCCGCGCCGACCTACCTGCCGGAGGAGCCGGTGGAGATCGGTGACCGCTGGAGCGGCGTGGCGCGGTTCCCGGTAGGCCTGAGCGCCGGTGGGGAAGTTGACTTGACGCTGGATCTCGAGCACAGGCTCGTCGAGCTGAGAGAGGGTCCCGACGGCCCGGTGGCGGTGATCGAGCTCTCGGGCTCGTACTCGCGCTTGCAGGGAGCGGAGGAGTTCGGCTTCGGTGTACCCATGCACCTGCAGGCCAGCCTTACGGGCTCCAACCTGTTCGACATCACCCATGGGCGCTTCGTCGGCGGCCACTACGAGATTGACATGTTCGCGCTGCATGCCGCCGAGGGCGTCGAGATCCAGCTCACCGGACACGCTGACGGAGACCTGGAGCTGCTGAACGCCCAATGAAGCTTGTCCACACGGCCGACCTCCACCTCGGCTATAGAGCCTACCACCGTACGAACGCGTACGGGATCAACATACGGGAGGCCGACGTCGCGCGGACGTTCCGCGAGCTCCTTCGTCGGACTGCTGAGATCGCACCTGACCTGCTGCTGATCGCCGGCGACGTCTTCCATACGGTTCGCCCCTCCAACGCGGCGATCGCGGACGCGTTTCGCCAGTTCTCGCGCTTCCACCTGGACGCTCCGGGGACACAGGTCGTCATCATTGCGGGCAACCACGATTCGCCGCGCGCGGCT
>JBDHKG010000138.1:0-6739 GCA_039586495.1 Gemmatimonadota bacterium
GGGCTGGGCCGACCCCGACCGCATGGGCGTCATGGGCTACAGCTACGGCGGCCTGATGACCAACTGCCTGATCACCAAGACCGATCGCTTCCGTGCCGCCGCCTCCGGAGCCGGCCTCTGGAACGACATCTCCTACTTCGGGACCGCCGACAACTTCATCCAGAACGACGTCCGCAACCTGGGGCTAGCGCCCTGGGAGAACCTGCAAAACTACTGGGAGGAGTCGGCGATCAGCGGGGCCGGCAACATCACCACACCCACCTTGATCGTTATCGGCGCTGCCGATCGCCGGGTGCCCACGACTCAGGGCTACGAGCTCTACCGGGCGCTAATCCGGCTCGGCGTGCCCGCAGAGCTGTTGATCTTCCCCGGCGAAGATCACGGTTTCGTGCAGCCTGTCCACAAGCTGACCAAGGTGAGGGGCGAGATCCGCTGGCTCGACCACTACATCCTGGGCGAGGAGGAAGCACGCGACTGAGACGAGGCCCTGGCGAAACCGAATCCTTTCCCTTTACGTAGGAGATGGGAGCAAGGGGGACGACTACTATGCTGAGGCTGTTGAGACCGATTCTTCGCTTGATCGTTAAGGTCCTGGAGTGGCTGGAGCGGAAGATCTGAGCCGCCGGCCAACACACCGGCGCCACCTTCCCTCCAACCTCGTGTTGCGTGAACTGAGCCCCTCCAGGCGCCGTCCTACCTGAGCGCGAACCGCTCGAGCTTCATCACCAGGGTCTGTAGGCCCTCGGCCAGCGCCGGGTGCACCATCTGTGCGTCCACCATGGCGCGGGCCGACACGCCCGCCTGCATCAGCAGGAGGAGCGAATGGAGTAGCTCGCCTGCCTCGTGGCCGACAAGGGCGGCGCCGAGGATCCGTTCCGTCTTCGGATCGATCAGTACTTTCATGACCCCCGCCGTCTCGTCCATCTCGATCGCCCTTGCGATGTATCCGAAGGGCATCGTCGCCACCTCGTACTCCATATCCTGAGCCTTCGCCTCACGCTCCGATAACCCGGCACGTGCCACCTGCGGATCCGTGAACACCGTGCTCGGTACAATGCGACCGTCACGGCCGCCCTCGCGGCGGCCCATCAGGATCTCGTAGAGGATGCGATGATCGTCCCAGGACGTGTGCGTGAACTGCGGCCCGCCGTTGCAATCGCCGGCGGCGTAGACGCCCGCCGCGCTGGTGCGGTAGCCGTCGTCCACCTTGATGAAGCCGCGATCATCCAGCTCGATACCCGCGGCCTCACAGCCCAGGTTGTCCGTGTTCGGGACGCGCCCCACAGCCACCAGCAGGTGTGAGCCTTGTGTCTGCTGACCGCCGGTGCAACGCACGGCCACCTCTCCGCCGCGCCTCTCGACCTCCACCACCTCAGCGTTCAACACCACCTCGATCCCCTCGGAGCGAAAAGCTTCCTCAATGGCCTGAGAGATCTCTGTGTCCTCCCGCGCCAGAAGGTGCTCACCCTTCTGCATGATCGTCACCTGCGAGCCGAAGCGGCGGAACATCTGGCCAAACTCGCAGGCGATGTAGCCGCCACCCATGATCACCAGGTGATCAGGATGCTTGCGCAGTTCCATAATACTGGAGCTACTGAGCCAATCGACCCAGTCGAGGCCTCTGACCGGCGGTGTTCTCGGGCGCGCCCCCACGTTCACGATTACCGTCTCGGCCGTATGGCGCTCGCCGTTCACCTCGATCTCGCGCTCACCCACGAACCGTGCCCGGCCCTCGATCAGCTTGAGTCGCTCACCGACGCGCTCCAGACGCCGACGGACACCATTGCGCCACTGCTGTACGATCGTATCCTTGCGATCGACGACGGCGGCAAGGTCAACCTTCACTTCGCCAGTCCGCACGCCGAGTCGGGCCGCGCCCCGCGCCACGTGCGCCGCCCGGGCGCTCGCCACCATCGTCTTCGTGGGCGTGCAGCCGACGTTCACACACGACCCACCCAGGTGGCCGGCCTCGATGATAATCACCTGCTTGCCCGCTTCGGCGAGGCGCGCCGCGAGCGGGACACCAGCCTGACCGCTACCGATCACGATCACGTCGACCTTCATCCGATCCTCCGTCCATCACTTGCCTGGAGAGCGCCCCTCGCGCGGCACTCGATCCCGCTTCCTTGCCATTCGGACCTGCTCAAATAGACCACTGCCCCCTACGGCAACCGGACGATCTCGCTGTCGGCGAACAGATCCTGGACCTGCAGACCGAGGCTCGACTTGGCGTATAGAGAGGGCGGTACGCTGATGTCGGCCAGATACAGCTCGCCAACGTGAGCCTCGACCCCCGGAGCCCGCAGCCCTTGCTTCGGCAGGGCCAGCGTCATGGTGGCCATCGCCCGGATCACTGGGTCGAAGACCGTGCCGCTCGTCGTGTCGAGCCCGGACGGTGCGTCCAGCGCCAGTATCGGCGCGCTCTGCCGATTCGCCCAGTGGATAAGGTCCGCCGCCCTACCGTGCGGCGCGCCTGATAGGCTGTAGCCGATGATCCCATCCACGATCAGGTCGATCGGGCCGATGTCTTCGACCGACATGACCTCCTCCGCCCGGGCAATCGCGAGACCCATGCGACGGAGGATGTCAAGCTGGTGGGCAGGCACCGGGCTGAACCTCTCAGCCGGCTGGGTCAACACGACTCGTAGGTCAGCGCCCCAGTTAGCCAGGTGCCGTGTGCAGACCAACGCGCCGCCCCCGTTACCGCCCGTCCCGGCCAAGACCACAACACGCCTGCCCCGCGGATCGCCGCCGAGGAAACGCACTCGCGCCAGATGTGCCAGGTTACGGCCCGCGTTCTCCATCATCTGGATCAGCTCGATGTGGTATTCCTCGATCATCAGTCGGTCCACCTCTACCATCTGAGCGGTAGAGAGGCACGGCACATCGCCTGCTGCAACGGGTATGGTCATCTCGCCTTCCAACCCTGAGTTCTCCCGAGTGGTGAACGTGCGAGCGGCAGAGCCGGCTCAAAACAAACTGGAGTATCTGTCATCGCCTGACCCCGATCAACTCCGCTTCCCACGGCTTGGCCAGCGACGCCTCCTGAGGCTAGCTTGAACGGCCTGGTACCCGGCCTCCCATAGCTCGAAGGAGATCAGAAGCGGAACGAGAGCGCCTCTGGAGAGCCGGCCGCGCCAGCCAGGAGCCTGGAATCGTGAACGAAACTCGCGCACCGGTCGTTCAGTTCCGTGACGTGGCCCTCCGACTGGCCGACGGCCGACCCATCGTCTCAGGTATCAGCTTCGACGTGCGGCCTGGCGAAATCCTTGTTCTCTTGGGCCGGAGCGGCTCCGGCAAGACAACCACACTCAAGCTGATCAACCGACTGCTCCTTCCCAGTGAGGGCAAGGTAACTGTCGAAGGCAGATCGACGGTGGAGTGGGATCCCACAAAGCTGCGTCGCCGCATCGGCTACGTCATCCAGGAGATCGGTCTCTTCCCACACTTCACGGTTGCCCAGAACGTGGCCGTTGTTCCCACGCTCGAAAGCTGGGACGAGCAGCGAAAGCGCGAACGAGTCCGTGAGCTGCTCGATCTGGTCGGCCTCGATCCGGCCAGCTTCGCCGGCCGCTATCCTTCGCAACTCTCCGGCGGCCAGAAACAGCGCGTCGGCGTCGCCCGCGCCCTCGCCGCCGACCCTCCGCTACTCCTGCTCGACGAGCCCTTCGGTGCCCTCGATCCCCTGACACGCCTCGAGCTGCAGCGCGAGCTCAAAGCACTCCAGGCTCGTCTGCACAAGACGCTGGTCTTCGTGACGCACGACGTCCGTGAGGGGCTGTTCCTCGCATCGCGCATCGCCCTGTTCCGGGAGGGCGAGCTGGCATTTCTGGGCCCAGCGCACGAGTTCCTGCACTCCGAGAACCCGGAGGCCCGCGCTTTCGTTCAAGCGCTGAAGGACACCGACACAACTGCGAATGAATGACGAACGGAATCGGCAGTCTTCGCCCGTACGCGCTGCTCGCCGTTCGCCAGCCGGCGAACCTGACAACGCACCATCCACGGTAGAGCCCGAATGAACCTCATCGACTTTCTCTTAAGGAACCGCGAGGAGTTCATCACGCTGACGCTGCAGCACCTCTTCCTGGTAGGCGTCTCGACCGGGATCGCGCTAGTCGTCGGCGTGCCGCTCGGGATCCTCTTGACCCGCAAGCCACGCTTCAGCCCGCCCGTGCTGGGGCTTGCCAACATCTTCCAGACGATTCCCAGCCTGGCGCTATTCGGGTTCCTCATCCCGATCCCGTTCATCGGCGGCGTCGGTGCCCGCACCGCGATCGTCGCCCTGGTGCTCTATGCGCTGTTGCCGATCATCCGCAACACCTACGCGGGCATTCAGGCAGTCGATCCGGCCGTGCGCGAGGCGGGACGCGGCATGGGGATGACGGACCGACAGCTCCTGTTCATGGTGGAAATCCCTCTCGCCCTCGGTGTCATCCTGGCCGGGATACGCGTCGCGACCGTGATCAGCGTCGGGGTCGCCACTATCGCCGCCGCGATCGGTGCAGGCGGCCTCGGGGTCTTCATCTTCCGGGGCGTCGCCATGGTGAACAACACGCTGATCCTGGCCGGTGCCGTGCCCGCGGCCCTCATCGCCCTGGCCGCCGACTTCCTGCTCGGCCGCCTCGAGCGACGTTTCGCGCCCGCACGCGGCCAGCTGGCCGAGGTGCGTGCGGTATGAGATCCCCAGTGCGCGCAACGATCCTCGCAACAGGAATCGTGACCGTCGTGCCCTTCTCGAGCCTGGGCTGCGGCGCCTGGGGCGAGGACCGTATCGTCGTCGCCTCCAAGAACTTCACCGAGCAGACCATCTTGGCCGAGCTCGTGGCCCAGCAGCTCGAGCGGCGAACCGATCTGCAGGTCGATCGGCGCTTCTACCTCGGCGGTACCTTCGTCTGCCACCGCGCCATCCTGTCGGGCGAGGTCGATGTCTATGTCGAGTACACGGGCACCGCCCTCACCGCGATCCTGGAGCAGCCACCCCTGCACGACCACGAAGCCGTCTACCGGACCGTGAAACAGGAGTACGCCGACCGCTTCGATCTGGTCTGGGCCAAGCCCCTCGGATTCAACAACACTTTCGCCATCCTCATCCGTGGCAGCGACGCTCGGCGCCTCGGGCTCGAGACTATCTCCCAGGTCGCCGCCTACACACCGAACTGGCGCGCCGGCTTCGGCTACGAGTTCATGGAGCGTGAGGACGGGTTCCCCGGCCTGGCGGCGACCTACGGTTTGGCCTTCGCCGCACCTCCCCGGACCATGGACCTCGGCCTCACCTATCGCGCCCTGGCTGATGGCCAGGTGGATCTCATCGCTGGTAATTCCACGGATGGGCTGATCGAGGCGCTCGATCTGAAGCAGCTGGAAGACGACAGGTTCTATTTCCCGCCCTACGAGGCCGCGCCCATCATCCGGGCCGACGTGCTCGAGCGCCATCCCGAGGTAGGTGCCGCGCTGGACGAACTCGCCGGTCGGATCTCGGACGAGGAGATGCGGCGGCTGAACCGCCTCGTGGACGTCGAGCATCGCGACATGCCGCTCGTGGTGAGCGAGTGGCTCACCGTCCATGTTCCGGATACGGATAGCGCCTCGGGATCAAACCGTACTCGCGAGCCTCGACCGCGACTTGCGGCAGGAGGACGGGCTGTTCGGCGGCTGAAGCGGTGAGTATAATGGTAGTTCAGTCTCTTCAGCCCAGTCCCACGCAGCGAAGGCGGCCGAGCGAGGTCGCCAGGCTAATCATGTAGGCATCAGCTTTTCGTTGGCCTCACCGAAGGAGCTCGTCTCATGCGGCGGGTAACAGCACAAGTCCCAGTACTCATCGCCATACTGACCATCAGTTGGCCCGGCCGAGGTGTGGCTCAGGACACCACGCCAGACTCCATCTTCGTGGTCGAGCGCGGGACTCCTGGCGTCGACGCCTGGGATGTCGCGGAATTCCCGTTTAAGATCGCCACCGCACCGCTCTACCTGCTGGCGCTTGGGCTCGGGCGGGCGGCAGGCGCCGCGGACGACATCCATCTCATCGAGTGGGTCACCTACTACAACCAGCGGCTCAACGCCAACTACCTGTATCCCGGGGCCGGGAGCCTGGGCTCCGGATCGGGAGTGGGCGCCGCCCTGCTGCTAGGCGTACCGGACGATGACCGCCAAGCATGGGGCTATGTCCGCGGAGATGTCACCTACAAGCAGTACTGGGGTGTCGTGGCCCGGATCGGCTACGGACTGGAGGAGTTCGTGCCGGGCGACCCGCGCCGCTTCGGGATCCACGCCTTCGGCTCGATCATCCACCGCGACCGGGACGAGTTCTTCGGGATCGGGAACGAGAGCAGTGAGGAGAACAAATCGGACTTCGAGCTGGACCGCCAAGCCGTAGGCGTCGAGCTCGGCCTGGCGCCCATCCGGGACATCGCCGTCAGACTCCACCTCGATTGGTCAACCGCCGAGAGCGGACCCGGCAACAAGACCTCGATTCGATCTTCGAGGCCGGCGATGCGCCCCGTTTCAAGGATGAGGATCGCTACTTGGGAATCGGCGTCACCGGCGAATGGCGAAGTGGCTACGACCGACCCCTTCTGGCCTCGGGGCGGTCGCTGCGCGTCGGTTTCCGCTGGAATGACAGCCGCAGCACCGGGGCCGCCGATTTCACAGAGCTTGAAGCCAGCGCGGGCGTCGATCTGCCTTTCGACTACGACCGCCGCAGCCTGGCCCTCGGTGTCCTGTTTAGGAGCGTCCGCGCCAG
>JBDHKG010000036.1:0-24715 GCA_039586495.1 Gemmatimonadota bacterium
ACCGTCGGCGTCGTAGCGGCGTTCCTCCAGTACGTGCGCCGCTTCTATCGCCCGATCCAGGACCTCTCAGAGAAGTTCAACATCCTGCAGGGCGCCATGGCCAGCTCGGAGCGGGTCTTCAAGCTCCTCGATTCCGTGCCGACTGTGCCCGACCCGGCGCGACCGCGGCCGCTGCCGGACCCTGTGCGCGGTGAGATCGAGTTCCGCGACGCCTGGTTCGCCTACAACAAGGCCGGCCATCAAGATGACGGGAACCCGCCCGAATGGGTGCTGAAGGGCGTCTCGTTCACGGCCACACCCGGCGAGCGGCTGGCCATCGTCGGCCACACGGGCGCCGGCAAGACGACGCTCATCAACCTGCTCATGCGTTTCTACGACCCACAGCGCGGCGCCATCCTTCTGGACGGGATCGACATCCGCGAGTTCACCCAGGGTGAACTGCGGCGCACCATCGGACTGGTCCTCCAGGACGTGTACCTGTTCAGCGGCAGCGCCCGCTTCAACATCCGGCTGGGCAACGACGAGATCACGCAGGAAGAGATCGTGGCAGCGGCGCAGCGGGTGGGCGCCGACCGCTTCATACGCCGCCTACCGGAAGATTACGACCAGCCGCTGGGCGAGCGGGGCGCCAGCCTCAGCGTCGGCGAGCGGCAGCTGCTGTCGTTCGCCCGGGCCCTGGCCTTCCACCCGCGCGTACTCATTCTGGATGAGGCGACGAGCTCCGTGGACTCGGAGATCGAAGCACAGATCCAAGCGGCCTTGGAGGAGTTGATGCGCGGCCGCACCAGCCTGGTGATCGCGCACCGCCTGTCGACCGTGCAGAATGCCGACCGCATCATCGTGATGCACCACGGCGAGCTGGTCGAGGAGGGAACCCACGACGAGCTGCTCGCCCGCGGCGAGCTCTACGCGCGGCTCTACGAGCTTCAGTTCGTCGGCGACACCCCTACCGTCGCCTGATCACTCCTGGAGCAGCTTCAGGATGAGCTCTGCGTTGCGACGGCCAGCGCCGAGGTTGGCCTGCACGTAACCCAGCGCCGCCGTGCCCGCCGCCCTCCGCACCTCCGGGTCAGCGAGCCAAACACCCAGTTTCGCCTCGAGCGCGGCCTCGTCCGCGACGGCCATCGCGCCGCCCCGCTCGATGAGCTCGCCGGCCTCCCGGGCGTTGGCGTGGCGCGGGCCGAACAGCACCGGCGCGCCCAGCGCCGCCGGCTCGAGCACCGAGTGGAGACCGCGGCGGCCGAACCCGCCGCCGACATAGGCGATATCGGCCAGCACGTAGAGCTCGCCGAGAACACCGACGCGATCGACGACGACGACCTCGCGCGGCTCGGCGCCCTCGATCTGCGAGAGGCGCACATACCCCAGCTCATGCATCGCCAGATGGGCCTCGAGCCGCATGAGATGGTTCCGCGTCGGCTCGTGTGGGACGAGTACCAGGCGCAGCTCCGGATGGCGCCTGTGCAGGCGCGCCACCGCGGGCACCAGGTACCGCTCGCCCTCACCCCAGGTCGAGCCCGCCACGAGCGTGACGCCTTCGTACCCGCCGAGCAGCGAGACGGGCGGCTGCTTGGGATCGATCGCTTGCGCCCGAGCCCAGACTTGGTCGAAGCGCGCATCACCGGTGACCTCGATGCGCTCGGCGGGCACACCCAGCTGAGCGAGGCGTACCGAATCCGCCACCGAGATCGCACCCGCCAGATCGAGCCGCGCGTACGCCGGCGCCAGGAAGTCGCGGGCCGGAAAGCGCAGTCGGGTGGAGTCAGGCGCCAGCGTGCCGCTCACCAGCGCCAGCTTCACGTCGCGCCAGCGCGCCACGCGGGTCACGTTCGGCCAGACGTCCAGCTTGCCGAACGCGATGACGTCGGGCTTCACCGCGTCCATCACCTTCATCAGGTCGTCCACGACGTCGAAGGGCATGTAGTCGGCGAAGTCCACCGGCATCCCCTTCGCCAGCTTCTCCGCGGACGGCGAGAAGAAGGTGTAGAAGAGCTGGATGTCGGGTCTGAGGTCGCGCAGCGCCTCGATCACCGGGCGTGTCTGCAACCCTTCGCCTACGGACGGTGCGTGAAACCAGACGAGCGGCCCCTCACGGCGGTTCTCCCACGCCCAGGCCTCGACGCGCGCGACCAGCTCGCGCCGACCCTCGACCCCGCGCTGCAGCTTCGGGGGCAGGAACGGCGCCCAGGGCAGTACGCGCCGACCGGCCTCCATCCCCAGATCGTAGAGCATCTCTGGCAGCTGCATGGGAACCAAACTGTCGGTGCGCTGGCCTCAGGGCAACGCCTCGGGGTGCACACGTCGCTGGTCGCCACCGTCATCATCCTGCTCGCGGACCCGGCCTTTGCCATCCTCTTCGCCGCAGCGGGGATCGAGTTCGTCACACACCTCGCCCTCGACGCAGCCCGAGCGCGCCTGACCCGCCGGCAGCCGGCCCTCAACGATCCCAAGCCCCGGGCGTTCTGGTACCTCCTCGGCGCCGATCAACTCGGCCACGCCGTGGTGTTGGTCGCCCTGGTTGCCCTGGTTGTGTGGGCCGAGATCAGCATTCAGCGACGAGACCTCACAGCACGGGAAGGTTGATAGCCGGCACGCCTTCCTTGGGATCGACGCTCAGTGGGCCAGGATCACGCAGCCTGGCCAACGGGACGACCCGCTTCGGCCTCGCGGCGGGTTCGTCCAGACCGAACAGATTGATCCTCTTGGGCACCCATTTGTCGCTCCCCAGGATCCCCAGCGTGACCCCACCGCCCTCAGATCCGTGCAGCTCGGCCTTGGTGAACGGCCGCTCCACCGGTATCTCGTAAATGTTCGCGGTGTTGATCTCCAGGTCCGTCTGGGGCGTGTCGGTGACGACGTGATACACGGCGCGGCCCGCCGGCGTCTGCACGCGAAGCCAGATGGGATCGTCGGTGCCCGCGTACGGCGCATCGTAGGTGACGACGACCAGTAGCAGCCGCTGAATCGGCAGATCGGCCGCGCCCGGTTCCACGCGCGGCACCGGGACGGACACGAAGCCTTTCCTACGATCGGCGCTCAGCGCGAAGGGCGGATCGATGTCCATGGCGAGCGGGATAACGCCCTTCTCCTTCGACCTGCCCCAAACGAGGATGAGCTCCGGCTCCCACACATCGGAACTGGTCATGGCCAGGCGAACATACAGATCGCCCGGCCCGATCGGGTCATCATGCAGATCGCCCAGATCCCTAGCGGGGAGAGGCTGGAAGTAATACAGACACTCTCCGCGCCGCAGGCTGCCGACGGATCCAGGAACGAGCAGTGACTCGCTCATGCGATCAGAGCCGGCCTGATTGACGATGATCCAGGGGCTGGCCCGGGTGCCGCTGCCGCGTCGGTTACGTGTGCGAACGGCAGCGGAGATGGAAGTAAACAGACCCATGCTCAAGCCCTCCCCGAAGCGCCCTTCAGGAATCAGGCCCCTCTGTGACTCGCCACCCGACAGCGGGGTGCGACGGCAGTCGAGCAAGTTGGGCGACTGGGGATGCTACACGGTACCATGGCTCAAGACCCTCGTCTGGCGGGACCGCGCGCCGTATCCGAGCCTCAGCCTACTCCCGATTAGTATAATGAAGTGTTAGAGATCAGAAGACAACGGAAGCTCAGCCGACCTACGCCGTTGCGGCCGGCCTGGAATCCAAGGACGCGCACGTCGGCCGTTCAGTACTATCCGCGGTTCGGCGACAACGGGAGGCGGCAGGGGCGCTTGCGCCTCTCACGCTACGGTCCCGGCTTGCTGATCTCCCGAAACGTGCCGACTTTAGGGCCACAACGGGCGTATCGGAACCGTCCACGACTGACGCAGGCCAGCGCTCGTGCGCTACATCGGCAACAAGAGCAAGCTGATCCCCTTCATCCGCCAGGCCCTCAAGGAACTCGGTGTGACGGGGACGACCGCCTGCGATCCCTTCGCCGGCACCGCAGCGGTGGCACGCTTTCTCAAGGCCCACGGCTACGGCGTCACCTCCAGCGACATCATGTCGTTCAGCTACGCGCTGCAGTGGGCCTACGTGGTGGTGGATCAGCCACCCGAGTTCCGCAGCCTCCGCAACATCGCCCAGGATGCCGACCCTCTGAGGACCGTCATTCATTTCCTGAATGAGCTCGATCCGCGGCCCGAAT
This sequence comes from Gemmatimonadota bacterium, assembly GCA_039586495.1. Taxonomy (GTDB): domain Bacteria; phylum Gemmatimonadota; class Gemmatimonadetes; order Palauibacterales; family KS3-K002. The sequence continues at coordinate 4,141 of JBDHKG010000036.1, forward strand.
TCATCTTCGAGCACTTCAGCCCCGAGGGCGCGGCGGGTGCGACGCACGGCCGACGCTACTTCACGCCGGAGAACGCGGCGAAGATCGATGCGGTGCGACGGCGGATCTGGGAGTGGCGTGAAGAGGGCAAGCTCAACGATGATGAGCACTACATTTTGCTCGCCGCGCTGATCGAGGCCGCCGACCGCGTTGCCAATACGACAGGTGTTTACGCCGCCTACGTGAAGAGCTGGCAGCTCAACGCCACGCGCCCGCTTCGTCTGCGGCCGCCACGTTTGGTGACAGGCACCGGGCGCCGGTGCCGGGCCTACCGGCGGGACGCCTTGGAGCTGGTGCGCGAGCTGGAGCCCTTCGACCTGCTGTACCTGGACCCGCCCTACAACACGCGGCAGTACGCCGGCTACTACCATATCCCGGAGCTCATCGCAGAGGGCTGGTTCGCCGAGCCGCCTAAGTTACGCGGCAAGACGGGGTTAGTGCAGGACAGAAACAAACGTTCCGAGTGGTCCAGCCGCCGGCACTGTGAAGCGGCCTTCCAGACCCTCGTCGCCGCCGCGCCCTGCCGCCACATCCTGATGAGCTACAACACCGAGGGGATCATCTCCGAGGCCTGCATCGAGCGGGTGCTGCGCGAGCGCGGTATCTCCCATACCTACCACCGCCTCGAGCAACCTTACAAGCGTTACCGCAGCGACCGGGACAGCGAGACCCGCCGCTACAAGGGCGACCGGGTCACGGAGCTGCTCTACTACGTGCGTATCGCCTGAAACCAAACCGATACGCATCCCGTACACGTTCATTACGTGGAACGTGCAGCTCGAATGGGGTTACTAGTACACGGCTGACGCCGGGCCCCCGCCCTCAGCCGCAAGCGCCTGTGCCAGACAGCGCAGGGCTGTGGCTGGGCAGCCTGCTCCCGTTTGAGAGGTTAGCTCATGGCACCCCTGAAGCTTGGAAAACCCAAAGGCGACGGTGGCGCTCCGCAGGCGGCGAAGAAGGAACGCCGCGGCGGCAAGGAGCGGCGGAGCGGCAAGGACCGCGGGCGTGACGGCAGCCGCCTCGGCATCCGCGACCTCTATCAGAGCGACCTTGACCGACACCTCTGGTCCTGGGCCAGCCCGAGCGCCCGCAAGAAGCGCCGCAAGGCGAAGGAGAGGCGCAGGCGCCGTCGCCAGCTCGCCGGGGTGCTCGCCTCCGCAGCCGGAGCGCTGAGCGCCGCCGGGCTCTCCTATTTCATGTGGCGCAAGTTCAAGAAAGAGGGTGAGCCAGACGACCCTGAAGCCGCCGAGGGCGAGGAGTAGCTAAGCTTCCAAGGAGCCCCCGCTGCTCACTCCCACCAGCTGCTTCAGCCTCTCGCGCTCGCCTGATCAGGCCGAGCATCCGACCTCACCTGTGGCCGTTCCCGGCAAGGCATTACTTTGTCTTTGCCGACTCAAGCAGCGCCGACGTCTTGCCGCGAGAGGCAAGCAAGTCGGCAGGGCCAGCTCGCCGTGTGGTCGCAACCTCAGACGCGGGGGAGCGGTATGACTACGCCGCAGGGCGTCGAAATCTTCCAGTACAATGCCTTCACCGACCTGCCGTTCGCCGGCAACCCCGCCGGCGTCGTCATCGACGCCTCCGGCCTGGAGGACACTGCCATGGAACGCATCGCCCGGCAGCTCAACCTGGCCGAGACGGCGTTCCTCTTGCCGCCATCGACGGCGGACGCCGACGTGCGGCTGCGCTGGTTCACGCCCGCCCAGGAGGTCACCCTCTGCGGGCACGCCACGATCGCCGCGTTCAGCGCGGCGACGGAGCGCGGTGTCTTTCCGGTGACCGCTGATGAGGAGCGCGTCCTGCGGGTGGAGACGCTCTCAGGCATCCTGCGCATCCGCGTCCGGCTGAGGGAGGGCGTGCCGGAGGTAGCTATGCAGATCCCGGTGCCGAGCTTCGACGCCCTGGACATCGATCGCGAGGCGTTTGCCGCCCTCTGGGGCGTGGGCGAAGATGCCCTCGCCGGTGAGTGGCTGGTGGACCGGGCCCTCACCTACTGGTACGTGCCTGTACGTGACCGCGCAGCGCTGGGGGCGCTGACGCTCCGTACCGACAGGTTGGCCGCCATAGCGCCGAAGGCCGCCTTCGCCTTCTTCACCCGCGACACGGTCGAGCCGGACTCCCACTGGCACCTGCGCTTCTTCGCGCCCTTCCACGGCGTGCGCGAGGATATCGTGACCGGCAGCGCCCAGGGACCGATGGGCGTGATCTACCTCGGTATCACCGGCAGCCAGACGGATCAGGGCTGGTCCGAGTTCAAGGGTGAACAGGGTGACCTGCTCGGGCGACCGGGACGGGTGCGGGTGCGGGTGTGTCAACAGGATGGAGCAGTGAGCGACCTGGAGATCGCTGGTGGCGCGGTGGCGATGCTGGAGGGGCGGATCCGGATCTAGCCGGCAGGCCTACGCGTCCTCCTCCTCGTCGCCTTCCGGTGTCCAGGGGTGCCCCCACCGGCGCTCCGCCTCCTCGATCCGGCGAGCGGCTTCCTCGATGATGCGCTGCGCTTCGAGCACCTCCGGCGCATCCTGCGGTGCGGGGAGGAGTCGGCCTGTGTGGCGCACCTCATACTCGAAGAGCTGTGCCCGTAGGTTCCCCATGTAGCGGATCAGCCGCGGGGAAGCTTCCAGCAGCTCGCCCTGCTCATCCAGCCTACGGATGAGCTCCGCCAACCTGAGCAGATTCTGCCGCAGCTGCTCGGGATCCAGCTGATCGCGCTTCCTGGCCATCCGCTTCGCCTCTTCCCCGTCTGAGAGCCTCCTCGAAAGACTCGCCGATTGCCCGGCCATCCCTTCTTACACTGGAAACGGAAGATGTGTCCCGCCCGGTTCCCAGTCGCCGAAGGCGCGCCGGCGGAGGCGGCGTCTTATCACCTATTAATCAAGGTGCGGAATTCTGGGGCTCCGGCGCAATCGCGCTTCGCACCGTCACTAGTACATGAACCTGCTTGTCCGAGGTTTCCGGCCCGCCTAGGTTGCGATTCAGGCCGCTGCAAGCCCGCGTGCCAGCCAGGAGGTAGAATGCATTTTCCTCGAGCGATTCGCTTCGCCCCCGCCCTCGCCGGCGTTGCCGTCGTGGCCGTGATCGTCACGGCAGCGCTCTGTGCGGGCAGCGACCGGGTCACCCGAGCTTGTACTACGGGTCTTGTTGTCGCTGGTTACTGTAACATGAGCTTCAAGTGCGAGAATGACACATGCTACACCGGTGAGGACCGCTACGAAGTCGAGCAGGATCTCTCAGATCTGACACGCGTGACGGCGACTATCGTCGCCTCCAGCCTCCCAGGCGATGTGGGGGTGGTGTTCGAGGGAGAGCTATGCGATACCACTTTCACGTCTACTGCGAGTGACCCTGGTAACGACGAAGAGGGCACCTGGGTCTTCAGCGACAACCAGCACCTCACCAAGCGCACCACGTTCGACAACGGGGAGTTCACCTGCGTGGGTATCGCAACGAAGGAACCGCTGCCGCTAGCCGCGCCCCTGGCGTGCCCCGTTCCTTGACCACGGGGCTGCGGCGCCCAGGACCATGGCACGTCGAACCGGCACCGCCACGCTACCGCTACACAGGGGTCGGGCACCTCGCTGGCTCTTCCAGCGCATGACGTCCCTCGCCCGCTCGCTCACCGAGGCGATGGTGATCGAGCACGGGCCGGCGGCCTTCTTGAAGCGCTTGTCCGATCCGTTCTGGTTCCAGGCGTTCGGTTGCGTGCTCGGCTTCGACTGGCACTCCAGCGGTGTCACGACGACGGTCTGCGGCGCACTGAAGGCCGGGCTGGCGGGGACGGAGGCCGACACGTCGATCTACGTTGCGGGCGGCAAGGGGGCGACCTCACGCAGGACGCCGGACGAGCTGCGTGCGCGTGCCGCACGATTGGGCATCGACGGCGCGCGCCTGGTTTACGCCAGCCGCATCTCGGCGAAAGTCGACAGCGCGGCGGTTCAGGACGGCTACCAGATCTACCACCACTCTTTCTTCTTCACCCCGGCGGGCGACTGGGCAGTCGTGCAGCAAGGGATGCACGAGGGAGCGCGCTCGGCGCGACGCTATCACTGGCTGGGTGAGCACGTCTTCGATTTCGTCTGCGAGCCGCACACGGCGATCTGCTCCGAGCGGCGCGAGCAGAGTGTGCTCAACCTGGTAGCCGCGGAGTCGGCCGGCGCACGGAGCACCGCTGCGGCCGTCGCCCGGGAGAGGCCGGAACGGGTGCAGCGGGAAGTCGGCAAGATCCTGACCTTGGAGCTGCCGGCGCGGCACCACGTGGACATCCGGCGTGATGTGAACCCGCGCAACCTCGGCAGGGTACTGCTCACCACCTACGAGGCGCAGCCCGCGCACTTCGAGGCACTCCTAACACTCAAAGGTGTGGGCGCCAAGACGCTGCGGGCGCTGGCGCTCATCGCCGAGCTGGCCCACGGCCAACCGGCCAGCTACCGGGACCCGGCACGCTTCAGCTTCGCCCACGGCGGCAAAGACGGCCACCCCTACCCCGTCGATCGCGAGAGCTACGATCGGTCCATCGAGTGGCTGCGCGACGCGGTGAGCCGGGCCCGCGTCGGCCACAGCGAGCGGCTGCACGCCCTCAGACGGCTGACGCGATGGGAGGCCCTGTGAAGCGCTGGAGCGTCAGGATCGTGATCGCGATCCTCATCGCCGTCGGAGCAGCGTTCCTCGCCTGCTCGCCTGGCTACGTGCTCCGGTCCGCCTGGGAGGAGGCGCGCATCCTGGCGCGCCGCCGACCCATCGCCGACATCCTCAACGACCCGAACGTGGACCTCGAGACGCGTGCCAAGCTGGAGCTGGTAGTACAAGCCAGGAGCTTCGCCGGCCGCGACCTCAAGCTCAACGTCGGCGACAGCTACACCTCCTTCTCCCAAATCAGGCGCGACACTCTGGCACTGGTGCTTTCCGCGAGCCCGGTGGATCGGCTGGCCGCGCACACCTGGTGGTTCCCCATCGTCGGGCGCGTCCCCTACAAGGGGTTCTTCAGCCTCGAAGCGGCGGAGAAAGAGCGCCGCAAGCTGGAGGAGAAGCACTTCGACACCTACCTGCGGCCCACGTCGGCGTTCAGCACCCTGGGCTGGTTGCCTGACCCGCTCCTGTCCACCGTGTTGGAACAGGACAGCGTGGGGCTAGTGGAGACAGTGATCCACGAGGTGACCCACAACACGCTGTTCGTGAGCGGGCACGTCAAGTTCAACGAGAGCTTCGCCAACTTTGTGGGCTCGCTGGGCGCCATCGAGTTCTTCTGCGACCGCGGACGGGACGAAGCACTCTGCGAGCTGGCACAGGTGCGCTGGCATGACAGGCAACGGCTGAGCGCGTTCCTGGACGAGCTATGGAAGGACCTGGAAGCGCTCTATGCCGAGGGTTTGCCGCTCGACTCGTTGCTACCGCGTCGCCAGGCTATGCTGGCCGAGGCCGCTGCCCACTTTCAGCGCGACTATGCGCCGACCATGCGGACGACCGGGTTCGCCCGCTTCGACGCGACCCGGTTGAACAACGCCTCGCTCATCGCCCGGCACCTCTACTACCACCGGCTCCCGCTCTTCCAGGCCGTTTACGCGGAGTCGGGAGGTCTCACAGAGGCGATCGGCGAGGTCGCCTCTGCCGTCCGCCAGGCGGAGGATCCGTGGCGCGCCGTGGAGCTGCTCATCGAGAAGGCGACGGCACCATGAGGGATCTCCGGCTTCCAGCTGTGACGTTCCGCAGATAACCCGCAGAGCCCGGCCGGCATTGCCATTGGGAGTGGTCCCACTATTTATTATGACTTCCAAGCTCGCCCGGCGGGCGGAGATGCCCGCCTTTTGGTTGTTGAGTACTACACGAATCCTGCGGGACCATGGCTGAGCGCTACGACCCCGGTGCAGTCGAGTCGAAGTGGCGGAGACGCTGGGAGGAGGCCGGGCTCAATCGCGTCGACATCGACGGCGCTGAGCGTCCCTTCTACAACCTGATGATGTACCCCTACCCGTCGGCGGAAGGGCTGCACGTCGGGAACGTTTACGCGTTCACCGGCGCCGACATCCACGGGCGCTTCAAGCGGATGCAGGGCTTCGACGTGTTCGAGCCCATCGGCTTCGACGCCTTCGGCATCCACTCGGAGAACTTCGCGCTCGAGAAGGGCACCCACCCGATGGAGCTGATCCCCCAGAACATCGCGAACTTCACGCGCCAACTGAAGCAACTGGGGTTCATGTACGACTGGGGCCGCATGGTCGACGTGACGCAGCCCGAGTACTACAAGTGGACGCAGTGGATCTTCCTGCAGCTCTTCAAGGGCGGCCTGGCCGAGCGCCGTAAGGCCCCGGTCAACTGGTGCCCGTCCTGCAAGACGGTCCTGGCCAACGAGCAGGTGATCGATGGGCACTGCGAGCGCTGCTCCACGCTGGTGACCCAGCGCTTCCTCCACCAGTGGTTCTTCAAGATCACCGACTACGCACAGCAGTTGCTGGACAACCTGGAGTGGATCGACTGGTCCGAGTCCACCAAGCGGCTGCAGCGAAACTGGATCGGCCGCTCGGACGGAGCCGACATCGAATTCGAGATCGTCGGTCACCCTGACAAGAAGCTACGGGTCTTCACCACCCGGCCGGACACGTTGTTCGGCGCCACCTTCATGGTGCTGGCGCCGGAGCACCCGTACGTGGACGAGATCACCACGCGGGAGCGGCGCGCCGAAGTGCAGGCCTACGTGCAGCAGGCCCTCGCCATGGACCTGGTGGAGCGGAAGAAGGCGGGCGAGGAGCGCCAGAAGACCGGTGTGGACACGGGCGCGGTGGCGATCAACCCCGCCACCGGCGAGGAGATATCTATTTGGGTCGCCGACTACGTGCTCATGGAGTATGGCTGGGGCGCGATCATGGCGGTGCCCGCCCACGACGAGCGCGACTTCGAGTTCGCCAAGGGTTACCGCCTCCCTATCCGCGTCGTGGTGATCCCGGCGGACCAGTACCAGAGCTTCGATCCCGACGCCGAGCTCGAGGCCGCCTTCACCGAGCACACCGAGGACGAGGTGCTGGTGAACTCCGCAAAGTTCGACGGCGTGCCCGCGGCCAAGGCGATCAAGGAGATCACCGCCTGGCTCGAGAAGGAGCGCCGCGGGACGTTCGCCGTCAACTACCGCGTGCACGACTGGTGCATCTCGCGGCAGCGCTACTGGGGATCGCCCATCCCGATCATCCACTGCGAGAAGTGCGGCGTCGTCCCGGTCCCCGAAGAGGACCTGCCGGTTGTCCTCCCCTACGTGGAGAACTTCAAGCCGGACGAGAGCGGCGTGGGCCCGCTGGCCCGCTCGGAGGAGTTCCTGAACGTCGACTGCCCGAACTGCGGTGGAGTGGCCAAGCGCGAGACCGACGTGTCCGACACGTTCCTCGACTCGGCCTGGTACTTCATCCGCTACCCGTCCACCGACCGGCACGACCTGCCGTTCGAGCCGGTGCGCACCAAGAAGTGGCTACCGGTGGACATGTACATCGGTGGTGAGGAGCATGCTGTGCTCCACCTCATGTACTCGCGCTTCATCACCATGGCGCTGCACGACCTGGGTCACCTGCCCTTCGAGGAGCCGTACCACAAGTTCCGCAAGCACGGGCTCATCATCCGGGAAGGCGCCAAGATGTCGAAGTCCCGGGGCAACGTGGTGATCCCGGACGAGTACGTGGAGAGGTACGGGGCCGACACGTTACGCTCCTATCTCATGTTCCTCGGCCCTTACGAGGAAGGCGGCGACTTCCGCGATCAGGGTATCGCCGGGATCTCCCGCTTCTTCGATCGCGTCTGGGACACGGTGGCAAACAGCGAACTCGCCGGCGGACCCCCGGAGACCGACGAGCTCAACCACAAGCTGCACGCCACCATCAAGAAGGTGACCGAAGACCTCGCCGGACTGCAGTACAACACCGCCATCGCGGCGATGATGGAGTACCTCAACGCCGTGCGCGCCGGTGGCCGAAGGCCGCGCCACTCCGAGGTCGAACCGCTCATCGCCATGATCGCCCCCTTCGCGCCCCACCTCGCCGAGGAGCTCTGGGAGCGTCTTGGCCACACGCCGTCCGTCTTCAGCGGGGCTAACTGGCCACAGTACGACGCGCAGCTTGCCGTGAGCGAGGAGGTGGACATCGCGGTGCAGGTGAATGGCCGCTTCCGCGCCACCATCAAAGCGCCGCGCGGTGCCTCAGAGGAGGAGGTCAGGGCGCTCGCGCTAGCGAACGAGGCGGTGCAGCGTCACCTGGACGGAGTGGAGGTCCGCAAGACGGTCTTCGTACCCGACCGGCTCATCAACCTGCTGGTCTAGGCGCTCTTGCCGCCGTTCGACCTCAACCGAATGCCGCGGCGACGGCGGCGCCGTGCTCGGCTACCAGCCGCACGACCTCCTCGACGTCGGCCTTGCGGGTGTTGTGGTTGATCACGCAGAGACGCAGGACGTAACGGCCACGGACCCGGGTCGATGAGAGCAGGGCCCGGCCGCTCTCCCAGATTCGCCGCCGGATCTCGTCGTTGATCACCTCCAGCCGATCCTCGGCGAGCTCGCCGCCGGACGACCGCAGCGGCGGCGGCACATAGCGGAACGTCACGACGCCCAGGACAGTGGGGCTCACGATCTCGATGCCTGGCGTCCGCTCCAGCAGTTCCTGGGCGTAGCGCGCCAGATCCATCGTCCGGCTGATCACCGCCCGGTAGCGGGTCAGGCCGAAGTGCTTGATCGCCAGCCAGATCTTGAGTGCCCGGGTGCTGCGGCTGAGCTGGATGCCGTAATCGCACATGTTCGGGTTGCTCGGCCCGCCAGCCACATCGACCAGGTACTCAGGGAGGATATGGAAGGCCTCGTAGAGGTGCTGGACCTCACGCGCCAGCACACAGCCCGCCTCGAACGGCGTGTAGAGCCACTTGTGCGCATCGAGGGCGAGCGAATCGGCCCGCCCGATGCCCGCGAGCAACTCCCGGCCCCGCTCGTCCAGCACCGCGAACCCGCCGTAGGCCGCGTCGACGTGCAGCCACAGCCCACGCTTCTGACAGAGATCGGCGATCTCGGGGAGCGGATCGATGGTGCCGGTGCTTGTCGCCCCGGCGTTCGCCACCACGCAGAAGGGGCGCCGGCCCGCCGCGGCGTCTTCCGTAACCGCCCGCTCCAGCGCCGCGACATCGAGACGGAAGGCATCGTCGATCGCCAGCTTGCGGATTTGCTCGGGGCGGAAGCCAAGGATGCGGGCGCCACGGTCGATGCAGGAGTGGGCGAGCTCGCTGGTATAGATGACACCGTCCTGGCGCATATCGCCGAGCCGCCGTTCCCGGGCGAGGATGAGTCCGGTCAGGTTGGCGACGGAGCCGCCGCTCACCAGCGTGCCGCCTGCAGTCTCCGGCAGGCCCAGCCAGCGCTTGAACCAGTCGATCACCACGAGCTCGATCTGGTGGGCCGCCGAGCTCTCGATCCAGGTGCCGGCGTAGATGTTGTAGCCGGAGGCCAAAGCGTCACCCATGGCGCCGATGAAGGTGCCTGAGCCAGGTATGAAAGCGAACATGCGCGGGTGGTCCACGTGCGAGGTGCGGGGCACGACCTTATCCTCGACCTCCTTCAACAGCTCATCCAGGCCCTTTCCATCCTCGGGCGGCGGCTCACGCAACAGCGCTTCCGTCTCCTCCCGGTTGGCAACGTTCACAACGCGCTGGTTCCCTAGACCGCTGTAGTGACGGATGAGGCTCTCGACCACTGCACGACCGAAGCGTCGCATCTCATCTGGCGGCATCTCCAGCGTGACCTCGTCTTCAATTCGGCTCGCACCCGCAGGGGACATCAAACCTCCTCAGTTCTTCTTTCGCTCAGACAACCGGGACGCGCTTCCTCACGAGGAGCACCGTACGGCGAGCCTTGTCTCAGTTCCGCACCCACGTGGGTCGGCTGCGCCCCTCGGTGGCGAACAGGCTCGGCTCGAAACCCACATCGATCGTCCAGTAGTCGTAGCGCTCGAACATATCGACGCGCCCATCCCTCATGAACTTGATCTCGGTGGCGATCCAGCCGCCGCCCAGCAGCTCGTAGCCGTCGAAGAGGATCTCCCGCTCAGCACCCGTATTCGGATTCTTGAGCTGGAGTCGGACGAACAGCAGGTCCTCTTTGTCGATCCAGAACTGACGGTACTCGTCGCCGACGACGTACGCCGGACGGCCCTGCCACTCGTCCTCGCGCACCTGCGACAGATCGAATCGCAAGCCTTCCAGCTTGGCGACCGTCTCCTCCACCGGCTGCACATACACGTCGAAGCCGAGAAGCAGCAGCGGATGGGGGCTCGGAAACTCCCTGAACACCGTGTCCGCCCGGAACTCGATCCAGGTGTCCTCCTTGAACAGGATGGAGTTGCCGGCATCGAGCGGCGCGATGTCGCTGCGGACGACCCCCGGCAGCTGAATGGTCTCGTACCAGACCCGGGCCGAATCGAACGCCCCAGTCTGAGCATCGTAGTAGGTGACCGTCTGAACGAGCGCCAAGTTCTCGTACCACTGGTCAGCGTACCGCTCATACATGGCGTGAATCACATCCTCGCCGGTCCTGACCTGGGCCATGACGCCGGCAAGGAGAAATGTCGCGAGCATGAATGCGTAAGTCATGAAAGCCTCCGGTTTGCGGAAATCGGGTCAGCGAGAAGACGGTCGCCGAAGATAACCACGGCGACCGAGCATGCGTTGGACGTCCTCGGCATAAAAAGCAGCGGCCCGCGCCAGCGAGGTGGTGCGGGCCGGTGAAGCAGCCGCATCCTGGGATGCGCAGCCGGGAGTCGGGTCAGCTCGCACCCTCCTCGGGTGATGTGGGACCCGCCTGGCCTGCAGCCTCCCGCATCCGCTCGACCAGATGGTGCATGCGCTCAACCACCTCGTCGATCATGGCGTTCGTGTCGTGTGGGGCGTCCTCGGCCTGGGCGATCACGGTGAGGCGGTTGAGGTTACGGACGTTCATGATGAACTCGTCCGTCACGTTCCGGAGCTTCAGGAACTTGCGCCGCTCCTGCGCCACCTGGCGCTCCGAGCCCAGGGCGACCCGGATCGAGACGTACAGCAGCGGCACGACGGCCAGTACGGACAGGAGCGCACGGAAAGCCGGTTCGGGGACCGCCACGCTGACGACGACCAGAGCGATCACACCGCCTGCGGCAACCCATAGCCATGCCTTGTGGAATCTCATATCCGGTCCTCTTCTCCCGTCATAGCGTCGGATGCGGCTCGGGCGGTCAGGGCGGGGCGCTTAATCTTAATCAGAAAGGCCGGATCGCGCATCTCCTTGCCCAGCAAGGTCTCTCACCCATGCGCAGGGGCGTCTCTCCCGGCCAGCCCCTCTGGCACCCAGGGCACCGGCGTCCCCAGCGCGCGACAGGGGGCCCCGAAACCGCAAACTGCCTCAACGGCGCGCCGCGAGCAACCGCCCGCCAGTCCGCCTCCCCAGGTGTGCAAGGATCCGGGGGCTGTGCGTCTAAGGTATGGAAAAGGCAACAACCGGTCCCGCCCGACACTGGGAGGTGTGACATGAGGCCCATAGACACAAGGAAGCTAGCGGCCACTGGCCTCGCCGGGCTCCTGCTCCTGGCGGCGGCGCGTTCCGCGTCGGCGCAGGGCTGGATCGAGCCCATCGAGCGCTGGCCCGGCCAGTTCCACGTCGAGCGGGTGCGCAGCGACGTCAGCGTCACCCTCGACGCGGAACGGCGCGTCGCCTACGTCGAGGTGGAGGAGGTCTTCCGCAACCGCACACGCATGATGATGGAGGGCGACTACCTCTACCCCATCCCACCGGAAGCCGTGTTCACGAACTTCTCGCTCTTCATGGGCGAGCAGGAGCTCAGAGGCGAGGTCCTGCCCGCCGAAGAGGCGCGACGGATCTACGAGGAGATCGTACGGCGCAAGAAGGACCCGGCGCTGATCGAGCTGATCGGCCACGGCGTGCTCCGCGCCCGCGTCTTCCCCGTAGACCCGGGCGACACACGGCGCGTCATCCTACGCTATACGCAGGTGCTCGGTAAGGACGGAGATCTCTTGCGTCTGCGCTATCCGCGCATCGTCGGGATCCTGCCCGGCAGCGAGCGGCGCGAGAACTCGCCGCAAGATCCCCAGACGCAGGCTCGCCACCCATTCACCCTGACCATCCGGGTCAGCGGTGCGCATCTCTTCGCCACGCCCTACTCGCCCACGCACGTCATCGAGGTGCGCGAGCGGGGGCGCGACGAGATGGAGATCGTGCACCGTGGCGAGGCCGCCGCCCGCGACTTCCAGTTGTTCCTGCCGCTTCGCGAGGCGCTGGTCGGCGCCAGCCTGGTGGCCCATTCCCCCAGCGGCGAGCCCGGCTACTTCATGCTGCTGATCTCCCCGCCTGCGGCAGGTGAGGAGACACAGATCCCGCGTGACGTGACCCTGGTGCTCGACGTCTCCGGCTCCATGTCCGGCGAGAAGATCCAGCAGGCGCGCGACGCGCTCGACCAGATTCTGGCGGGCCTGAGGCCCGAGGATCGTTTCCGACTGATCACTTTCAACAGCGTCGTCCGTTCGTTCCGGGACGAGTTCGCGGCCGCCGACCGCGCAATTCTGCGCGAGGCCCGCGACTACCTGGCCGGCGTCCGCGCCGAAGGCAGCACCAACGTCATGGACGCGCTGCGCGCGGCGCTCGAACCGGATGCGGAAGAGGGCCGCCTGTCCCTGATCGTCTTCCTCACCGACGGCAAGCCGACGGTGGGCGAAACGGCGCCGGAGCGCATCGCCGAGGCAGCGGAGCAGCTGCGTGACGATGAGCGCATCTTCGCCTTCGGCGTCGGCTACGACGTGAACACGTACCTGCTCGACCGCATGGCCGAGGGCGGTCGCGGCACCGTCACCTACGTCCGACCCGGCGACGACGTGGAGGAGGCCGTTTCGTCACTGACCCGGAAGATCGGGTTCCCGGCACTTGCCGACTTAAGGATCGTGCGGGCGCCGGCGGAGCTGGAGGACTACTACCCGAACCCGCTCCCCGACCTCTTCTACGGCGAGGAGCTGGTGCTGTTCGGCCGCTACCGCGGCCACGGGAGCGGCGAGCTGGTCCTCGAGGGCAGGCGCACGGGTCATACCCAGCGCTTCACCTACCGCGTGGAGCTGCCGCGGCGCGAGTCTGACAACGAGTTCATCCCGCGACTCTGGGCCGCGCGGAAGGCCGGCGCACTCACCGCCCAGGTGCGGCTGCACGGGCCCGACCCGGAGCTGATCGAGGAGATCCGCCAGCTCGGCCTGCGCTACGGGATCATCACCGAGTACACGTCGTATCTGGTCGAAGAGCCGCAGCTGGCAATGCGAGCCCCTGAGGCAGCGATGGATCACGCCCGCGCTCTGGCCGCGGCCCCCGCCGAGCAGGTCGGCGCGGTGGCGTTCAAGCGTGCGGAGCAGTCGAGCCGGTTGCGCGAGGTTACCGTGATGGCGGAGGCGGAGCAGATCGTGGCGGGGGCCGCCGGTCGCGGCGATCTCGGGGTGGGCTCTGGCGGCGCTGCCAACGTGCGCCACGTCGGCCGTCGCCTCTTCGTGCTCGAGGATGGAACCTGGACGGATCTCTGCTTCGACCCCAGCTTGCAGGTGATCGAGGTGGCGCCGTTCAGCGACGCCTACTTCGAGCTCGTGCGGCGGCTGCCGGCCCTCAGGCCGTACCTGGCGATGGGCGAGCAGATCTTCATCGCCGGTGAGGGCGTGGCGTTGAAGCTCTCGCCGGACGGCGTGACGACCTGGAAGACGAGCGAGCTGCAGGCGGTGCTGCGCGGCTTCGAAGGAAGCCTGTAGCCTGGGCGGCTCGCCATTACGGAGCAGAGGGAGAGCACTTGGATCTCTCTCAAGTCTACCGCGAGCACTATCGGTCGCTGGTCCGCTTCCTCTACCGGCGGATCGGCGACCAGGCTCGCGCGGAGGATCTGGCTCAGGAGGCGTTCGTGCGTGCGCTGGAGCATCAGCCGTCGCGGCCGCGGGCCTGGCTGTTTACCGTGGCCGCCAACATGGCCCGGGACGAAGGGCGGCGGGCGGCGGTCCGGCGGCGCCACCTGACGCTGATCAAAGCCGAGGTGGAGACCCGGCCGCCGGAGCCGGGACCGGAGGTCGCGCTCGAGCGGCGCGACGTGGTGCGCCGTGTACAGGCCGCCCTCGCCCGGCTAGCGGAGCGGGACCGCGAAGCCCTGCTCTTGTGGGAAGAGGGGTTCAACTACGACGAGATCTCCGAGGCCCTCGGCCTTTCGCGGGGCTCGATCGGCACCACGCTGGCACGAGCGCGGACCCGGTTCGCCGCGGCCTACGAAGAGCTGGAGAGTGAAGGAAGTGATGAAGATGTCGCACGTTGACGAGGGCACCCTGCACACCTACCTGGACGGCGAGCTGAGCGAAGGCCAACGCCGTGAGGTCGAGGCGCACCTGTCCTCATGCGTCGAGTGTCAAGCGCGCCTGGAGCAAGTCACGGCTCTCGGTCAGCGAGTCTCCGAGCTGATGGCCGAGCTGGAGCCGGGGCCCCTGCAGGCGCCCGCCTGGCGCGACATCGAGGCCCGCGCCGCAGCGCGCCGTGCCCGGATGCCGCGGCGCAGCTGGGTGCGGCCCAGCCTGGCCTGGGCGGCGTCCATCGCCATCGCCTTCGCCGTCGGCTGGTTCTCCCGCGACCACTGGTCCGGCCTGCCGGGCCCACTCGATGTCGCCCGCAAGGCAGAGGCACCGGCCGCGGCCGTGGGCCGTGCCGGGAGCGAGGTCGAGCCGCCCGCTGCCCGCCAAGCCCTAGACGAGGAGTCAGAGGCGGTTCCCCAAGAGCGCTTTGCTGAAGCTGTGCGTACGAGGCCGGAGTCCGCCGCCGAGCCGGCTGGCGCCGTGGTCGAAGCGGAGGAGGTTGCGGCCGAGTTGCCCGAGGTCACCGTCCAAGGGCGTGGGGCTGCGCGGGAAGTGCAGGACTCGCTGGCCGAGCGGCGTGAGCTGATCCAGCCCGTGGCCGTCCACGAGCCGAAACGGGAGGACCGCCCGGCAGAGGCTCCAGTACAGGATGTGGCAGCGCTGCCGGAGGCCGCCGAGGAGCCGACCGTCGTCGGCGCACTGCAGGCCCAGGCCCGCGAACAGCGGGAGCGCGACCAGCCGGCCGACGTGATGGAGCGCCTCCGCCAGGAGGCGCAGGCGCCTCGCGCCCTCGCGCCCGCGGTGACCGGCGTTCAGCCGCCGGCCGCCGGAGAGGCCGCGCCGGCGCGTTTCTTCGCCGTGGGGCCGGAGGATGCCAGCGCCTGGCTCGGTACGCCGCTGCGCGAGCTTCCCGGCTTTCAGCTCAAGCGCGTAGAGTTGGGCCCCGGGAGCGCCGTCGAGGGCGGCGTGGTCGGGCTACCGGCGGTACGACTCGTCTACGAGGACGCCGCCGGTCACGAGATCATCCTGATCCAGCAGTATCTCGGAGACCGCAGGATCGAGGGCGCGGAGACCGAGCCCACGCTTGTCGTCGAACCCTCCGGCCTGAGGGCCTACCGCTGGCTCGACCCGCAAGGCTACTGGATGATCTTGAAGGCGGCGGTCAGCTCCGACTCGTTGCGCGCCCTGGCCGAGCGCGTGAGATAAGCTCGCTCGGCTGGCATCGGAGGAACCGCGCTACCCGGTGCAGGTCCACCGATGCCCCAACCGTTCCCGCCGCCAATCACGACCGGTCGCGTGAAACCCAGCGAACCCTTCCCACGTCGTGATCCATACCGGGAGTGCGAACCGCGACGTGACGCTATCGCGTCGCTCAGAGGGGGCACTCATGAAGACGCAGCTGCAGCTTACCCAGCTGCTCGCACTCGCAACCCTCCTTACCGGCGTAGCCTCCAACCTCGGCGCAGCGACCCTTCCAGACCGGCCCTATGAGGCGATCATCGCAGTCAGCAGCACCAACGCTGAGGTCGAAGCCTATCTCAGCAAAGGTGCCGAGCTGATGGCGGAGCGCCGCTATAGCTCAGCCCGTAGGGCTTACAGGGCTGCGGCAGAGCTGCTGCGCGCCGAAGGGACGCTGCCGGTCGAGCCGCTGCGCCGGATCGCCGACACCTACTACTTCGAGGGGCGTTACCAGAGCGCCGCGGCGACGCTGGACCGCCTTGCCACGGAGGCCGCGACCTATGGCGACCTGGCGACCGAGGTCTGGGCCCTCGCGGACGCCGCCTGGGTCGATGGCATCGCCGGCCACAAGATCGACATGGATCGACGGCTGGAACGCCTGATGCGGTTGCTCGACTCCCCCTTCCTACCGGAAGACGTGAGGAGCGAGGTGCAGGCGAAGCGATTGGGCGGTGTCCCGACTGGCCGGTTGCTCGCCGAGACTTCGGGATCACAGTAGCGAGCGACGGCACTTGAACGTACGCGGGGCTCCCGGCTCGAGTCCTCGGCAGGCCTCGGGATCCGGGAGCCCCAATCATTGGCAGCCCGCCAACTTTGTCCAGCTCAAGCGACTCGCCCGGTCGCTGAGCCTCAGCGTCGGGCCGTAATGGTCAGGCCCTCGATCTCGAACTGCACTCCGAGTATGTGCTCCGCCACGTAGATGTTGGAGCGCGTGTGCGAGGTGATGGCGGAGGTGAGCACAGAGCCGCCCGCCACTGCCATAAAGGGGATCAGCTGATCGGCCAGGTGGCGATCGACGGCCGCGCCGGAATCCAACTCGCTCAGCAGTGCTTTCGCCGCGTCGCGACCGACCTCGTCCGCCGCCTTTCCCTTCGCGCCCAACGCCGAAGAACCCAAAGGCGGCCCGCTCTCCGACTCCGTCCACAGCGTGATCCCGCTCCCCAGATTGGCCGCCTCCGCGTACTCCACCGCGATGTCCACCGGCACGCTCAGTGGTTTCAGCAGATGGTCCGCCGCGTCGGCCTGCCGCTCGGCCACACGTCGCTCCTGGAGCTGAACCGTCGCGTGGCTGATACCGCGGATCGCTTTCACCTCGCCCGGCTCCAAGAACGTCAGGGGGAAGCCGAAGCCCGAACCGCCGACCACCCGGGCGAGCAGCTGGCCGCCGCCCTTCGGGTAATAGCCGCGCCGGCCGACGCGGAGCTCCCCGATCCCGAAGGGTCGCAGCGTTTGCAGGGTCACCTGCCTGAGGTAGTCGGCAGGCGGGCTCCAGGGGACATCCGTCCCCCCGCTGAGCTCGAACTCGAACTCGCCGGTCAGGAACAGGCAGGGCAGCAAGACGGTCTGCAGCACCAGCGTCGTCGACCCCGCCGTCCCGATGTCGAAGCGGAACTTGCCCGGACGCACCGGCCCCGGATCAAACGTGAGCTCCGTGGAGCCCAGGTTCGCCCCGCGGGCCCGGGCCCCGCAGACCGCACCCGCTGCCTCAACCGCCTTCAGGTGCTGGGCAGCGATGCCCGGTTTGCTGCGGCCCGCCCGGATCTTGCGCACCCGGATGCCATTCCCGGCGTACGCCGCCATCCCCAGCGCCTGCCGCAGAATCGCGCCGCCACCTTCACCGTAGGAACCGTCGATCTCGATCATGCTTGCGGAGAGTCCTAGACAACGAAGCCGCCTGACCGGCGGCACGTTCAGGTGGACGCCCGGGCGCCCGCTCCGACCAGATGACCATCGGGCGGAGGTCGCAGTCAAGGCCAGCATAGCGACAGGCCTGGCGTCACGCAACATTTCCTGGGCCGGCGGCCGCGACGAGAGGTTTCTGGCTAGACGCTGAGCGTGGGCCCTGCCCCGAGCGACGCGCACGGACCGGCTTGAGGTTTCTGGCCGTCGCAGAACGCTCGGGGCCACTGACAGAATGCCCCACTTCCGGCGCCCGCGCCGGACGCTCGGGGCCGGACCTGTTCGTCTATAGCGTTGGCTATCTTAGGGTTACGGCTCCCGGCCACTGCGGGCTTGACGGGCACGGGACGTGCAAGCAGATTGGCGTTGAAATTCGTTCTCAGCCCCCGGCAGCGGAGGCGTCTGTGATGGGGATCGATAGCGTTCCTGTTGGCTCCTGGGCTCGAATCGAGGCGATCGAGGATGCCGCCGCTCGGCGTGAGCTGACGCGCCTCGGCTTCGAGGAGGGAGCTGACGTGGAGGTGATCAGCCGGATCCCCTTTGGCCCCATCGTCCTTCAACGTCGTCACCGCCAGGTAGCGATCGGCCGGGAGCTGGCGCGCCGGGTGCAGGTGACGACGCAGTGAGCGGCCGCCGCGATCCCTTGGCGGGCGGGGGCGGCGTGGCGCAGGAGTCCAAGGGCGCCGACACCCGAAGCGCTGAGCCCACCAAAAGCGAATCCACCACGACCCCATCAGCGTCCGTCGACCGCGAAGCGGGCCTGATCGTGCTCGCCGGCAATCCCAACGTCGGCAAGTCGGCGATCTTCATGCATCTCAGCGGCACGTACGCGGAGGTCTCCAACTTCCCCGGCACGACAGTGGAGGCGCTGTCGGGCCGCTGGAAGGACCGGCCGCTGCTGGACGGGCCGGGGCTCTACGGGTTGGGTGAGCATAGCGAGGAAGAGCGGATCGCTAGCGAGGCGATCCAGCGTGCCTCTGTGGTGGTGAACGTCGTGGATGCCGCCCACCTCGATCGCGACCTATTTCTCACCCTGCAGCTCGCCGAGAGCGGCGCCCCTATGGTCGTCGCCCTGAACCTCATCGACGAGGCGCGCCGGGCGGGCGCCGAGCCTGACGCGGAGGAACTCTCGCGACAGCTCGGTGTGCCCGTCGTGCCAACCGTGGCGGTCACCGGTGAGGGGCTGGACGAGCTGGCGACCGCGATCGAGCGAGCGCGACCCGGCACCTGGTCGCTGAACGGGGACGATGACCTGGCTCGGCGCCGGGCGGCCGACGAGCTCTACGCGCGAGTCGTGCCGCAGACGCGCCGGCAGCGAAAGATCGCCGACTGGCTGGCGCGCGCTTCTGTGACGCTTCGCTGGGGCATCCCCATGCTGGCGCTATCGCTAGCCGGGATCTACCTGCTGGTGGGCGTCGTGGTGGCCCAGCATCTAATCAACTTCACCGAGGTGCGTCTCGGACAGGGGCTGTGGGAGCCTCTGGCCCGCTCGATCATCGACGGCATCGGGATCGGCGGCCCCATCCACGAGATTCTGGCGGGCGAGTTCGGGCTGTTGACGATGACGGTGACCTACATCGTCTTCCTGCTCGCACCGCTGGTCGCCGCCTTCTACTTCTGTCTCGCCCTGCTTGAGGACTCGGGGTTCCTGCCCCGCGTCGCCGCGCTGGTCGATCGCGCCCTGACTGCCGTCGGTCTCAATGGCCGGGCGCTGATCCCCATCATCCTGGGCTTCGGCTGCGTGACCATGGGGACAATCACGACGCGGCTCTTGGCGACGAAGCGGGAGCGGACGATCGCCACGGCGCTCCTCAACTTCGCGATCCCCTGCTCCGCCCAACTCGCCGTGATCGCGGCCCTGCTCGCCGGGTTCGGCGGCGGCTGGGTGTTCGCCTACGCGGCGATCATCCTGGTCATGCTGATCGCCGTCGGTACGGTGCTCGACCGCGTGCTGCCGGGCGAGTCCACGCCGCTGTTGATCGAGCTGCCGCCGCTCCGCTGGCCGCGACCGGCCGGCGTGCTGCGCAAGACGCTGACCAAGGGCTACTGGTTCATGCGGGAGGCGACGCCCTGGTTCGCGGCCGGCGCGCTGATCGTCGCGACGCTGCAGGTGACCGGCGGCCTCGAACTATGGCAGCGGCTGCTACGTCCCCTGATCGTGAGCTGGCTGCAACTGCCCGCCGAGGCGGCGCGCACCATCGTGATGGGGCTCGTGCGACGAGACTTCGGCGCCGCCGGCCTCTACGAGATGGGGCTGACGCCGCCGCAGGCGCTGGTCGCGCTCGTCGTGATCACCCTCTTCGTACCATGCGTCGCCAGCCTGATGGTGATGGCCAAGGAGCACGGCGCCCGCACCGCTCTGCGCATCTGGGTGGGCACCTGGTTCGTCGCCTTCACGGTAGGTGGTGTGCTGGCGCGCATCCTCTCCTGGCTGGGAGTCGTATCATGAAAACGCGGAAACTGCTCCAGCGCGGAGTGATTCTCTGGCGACGCCATGACCACGCGACCGCAGGATCGACACAGACGGCCACGGAACTGCCCGAGCTCTGCCCTGTGGCGAAGTGCTCGCGCTGCGGCTACGAGTTCACACCCTATACCGTGAGCACCGTCTGTCCGCGCTGCCTCGAGCCGTTCGTGCGCGACCCTTGCTACGGGGGTTGCTTCAGCTGCCCGCTTCTCCCTCACGGCGAGGAGGCGAAGTAGACCAGGATCAGCCAGCACCTCTCAACGCCCACCGATCCGCGCTGCGCCGGCGCCGCAGGCACTTTCCGCAGCGCCAACTTTCTTAATGGCGAGGCGGCTCGGGCCACGTGGCCCTTGACTCTAGACCGGCCCGCCCACAACCTTGCTGTGGGATACGACGTTCCGGCCCGCGCCCATCCCCGCCACACAATCCGGAGGTTTTCCCTATGAGGAGTGTGTCTGCAATCCTCACGCTCGGTCTCCTGGTGCTGGCGGTATCTGCCGTTCCCGCCCAGGAGCAGGCCGCGCCGGCGGCAGGCGCTCAGCTCGCCGTCGCCGAGGCCGTCATCGCCACCGGCGTTCAGGA
>JBDHKG010000037.1:0-29545 GCA_039586495.1 Gemmatimonadota bacterium
CCGGATCTGACGGCGGACCGGCCGTTCACCCTGGCGGACGGGAGCCAGAAGCAGGTCCCGATGATGACGTATCCGGACGTGGTGGAGGTCGGCTATTACCAGGACGAGTACCTCCAGGCGCTGGATCTGCCGTATGGGGGCGGAGCGTACAGCATGACGATCCTCTTGCCGGCGCCGGAGGGCGAGATCGGCGCGCTTGTCGGATCCCTGGACTCGGAGCGCTGGGCGAGCATCGTCGCCGGGCTGGAGAGTGCCGACTTGAACGTCGTGATGCCGAAGTACACGCTCGAGTACGAGCTCGAGATGAAGGACGTGCTGACGGCGCTGGGCATGGGCATCGCCTTTGTGGAGGGTGCCGCTGACTTCAGTAAGATCTGCTGCGGGCCGGGGGACATCTGGATCGGCAAGGTCAAGCACAAGACGTTCGTCGAGGTGAACGAGGAAGGCACTGAGGCGGCCGCCGTCACGTCCGTCGAGATGGAGTTCACCAGCGTCCCGGCAACCATCAGCGTCGATCGGCCCTTCCTGTTCGTGATCCGTGAGCGGCTCTCCGGCGCGATCCTCTTTATGGGCCTGATCATGGACCCGACGCTCACGAGTTGAGGCGCTGCAGCTGCGCCACAGCGCCTCGGATAGTCCTGGGCTCCAGACGGCTGGGCTGCGGCTGACGCAGCTCAGCCGCTTCTTTCCGCTCTGCTCTTCAACGCCGCCATGAACTTCGGCACCGTCTCGAACAGGTTGCCCACGACCGGATAGACCTTCGGCTGCTCGCGTCGCTGGTTCAGCGTCATCAGCGGCGCCTGCGCGTCCAGGTTGAACGCGAAGATCACCGCACGGTCGCCGACCCAGTCGATGTGCTGCGGCGCACCGGAGACGCCGAGCGCGATCATGACACGTGGGTTCACCCGCACGCCGGTCTGCCCGATCTGATGCTCGTCGGGTAGCCAGCTCATGTCCATCGTGACCTTGCGGGTCGCGCCGATCTGCACGTGCGGCGCGCCCAGCTCGAGCAGCGTCTGGCGCAGCGGATCCACAACCGTCTCCAGGCTGTCGACCGAGCCGAGCCCCGCGCCCACATCGATCACGAACTCGGCGTTCTCCAGCGTGACCACGCCCAGCCGCGCGCGCGCCTCGGCCAGCGCCTGAGCCAGCGCGTCGGTCTGCGGGTCGTACTCGAGGTCGAGAGCCACGTAGGTGACCTCCGCCTCGACCTGCGCGGCCTCGGCGGCCTCGGCGACGATCTCCGACTCGCAGCAGACGATGCGCATGCCGTCACCGCGCAGCGGTCGCAGGCGACGCGCCCGCAGCTTGCGCTCGTGCACGGGACGGACGAACGCGATGTCCTTGTCGTCGCGGAACTCGAGGCGACCCACGCCGGCGAACTCCTCCGCCGGGACCCGTGCTTTGCGCAACGCAGCGGCCAGGACCGGCAGCGCCTCCGCCAGCCAGGGCGATGTCAGCAGGTAGTACGGCCGTGAGCGTGACTCCGGGCCCAGCAGCCGGACCAGCGCCTCGGCGTAGGCGCGCGGCACGCCGCTGGCCAGCGCCGCGTGCTCGGCGAAGACGATCCGCCGGAGAGGCGCCACGGCCAGCAGCCGGCCGGCCACCAGCCGACGGCGCGTCTCGTCCAGCGGCTCCGTCAGCAGCAGCGCGCTCAGCGGCAGGTAGGCCCTGGCGGCGATCGCCTGGGCGGCTGCCAGCGGTGCCCGGGCCGTCCGCGCCAGGTCGTCTTCCGCCAGCTCGGCGACGAAGACGACGCCGCTCCAGCCGAGGTCGTCGACGCCCGCTTCATGAACCGCGCCGTCATACGGTGAGCTCACAGGAGCACGCGCGCCGTCACCCAGGTCGCCCAGCTCGATGAGCAGCTGGGCCGCTCGCTCCGGGTCCACCTGCGCCAGCTCGGCCTCCTCCGCCTCCGCCGCGACGGCTGCGGCAGCGCTGGCGAGCCGCTCGTCCGACAGCTCGGCGTCGCTGGGGAACGCGGCGACGTCCAGCTCCTTGCCGAGCGCCTGCGCGAAGCCGCTCGTGCTGAACGCCCAGTCCGGCTCCCCTTCCGTAGCCGCCACCGCGCCCACCGCGGGCAAGCTCGTGCGTACGGTCGCCGGGAAGCGCTCGCTGCTGTAGACCGCCGCGCCCTCGGCGACCCAGACGTCGGTCAGGGCCGGCATCCAGGCGGTTTCGTGCACGATCGCCAGCCGGAGGGCCAGCCGGCCAGCGCTGGGACTGTCGGCCGAGGCGCCGGACAGTAGGAGGTCGAACCGAACACCGCGCATGCGCAGGGCCTCCGCGATCGCGTCGGCCACCGCGTGCTCAGCGTACGCCTCGTCGCCGGTGTCGAGCAGGATGGCCCGGTCGGCGCCGGCCGCCAGGCCGAAGCGCAGCCCGTCCTCGGCGGACAGGGGCGCGGCGCAGACGAGTGTGACCTGCACGCGTTCCGGCGCCGCACCTTTGAGCGCCAGCGCCAGGCGCAGCGCCCGCCGGTCGCCGGCGGTGAAGCCGAAGACATGCTCGGCCAGCCGGCCCTCCTTGAGGCGCGGTCGCGGGGCGAGCCTCGGGCTCTGCTCGAGCGCGACGACGATCACCAGGTCGCGATCGATCGACGTGCGCTCGATGCGCGCCCGCGGCGCCTCGGCGGTGGCGCCCTCGGCTTCGGTCTCGTCGAGCAGCGTCTCCGCCAGCTTCAGCTCGGCCGGCCGGCCGCCCGCCTTGAGGATCTCGAGGTCACGATCGAAGCCGCAGACCAGACGCTCGAACTCGCGTTGCGCCCGAGCGATGAACCCGCGTGCCGCCGCGTTACACCAGGTCCTCCGCACCTCGTCGCCGTCAGCCGTGAGGTTGCGGGCGATCCAGTGTGCGCGGTGTACGGTGCTGTCCACCAGCTTCAGCAGCGCGGCCATCCGGGAGAGGCGGAAGAAGATCGGCTGCAAGAGCACCCTCTGCCAGGCGGCCTGCTTGTACCTCTTCCGGGTCAGCAGCAGCCGCTCGCGCAGCCCGGCGTGCATCTCGGCCAGCACACGGATCTCGTCGGCGTACGGCGAGTCGTTCGCCTTCAGCTCGAAGCTCTCCAGCCCTTCCAGCTTCGGCCCGACCATGTCGAGCAGGTCTCTGAGCAGCAGGAACTGCTGGATCTCGTTCGTCCCCTCGTAGATCGTCAGCACGCGGGCGTCGCGCCGGTTCTTCTCGATTCGGTAACGTTGCGTCTGCCCCTCGATCCCGTAGACCGGCTCCAGGTAGTGGAGCACCCGGTGACAGCCGTCGGTCCCGAACAGCTTGCCGATCGACGACTCCATGCGCAGCGCGTCGCTCGTGTCGTCGTCGTACAGGCCGATCACGTTATGCGCGACCGCCTCGCTGGCGAACATCTCCTCGAGCGCCAGGCCGAGCCGGTAGCGGGTCCAGCCCGCCGAGCCGGGTGGGATCTTGGCCAGGAAAGCGGCCGCGTCGGTCACGTCCTGCTGCATGCCGGCGGCCGACGAGACACAGAGCCCGGTGCGGCCGACGTTCAGGGCCTCGAGCGCGTTCTCCTGACCGCGGCCCTCGATCCCGATGATGCATCCCCGCGGTATCCGCACGTTCGTGAGCGTGATCTCGTTGGTAGGCGAGCCGCGCTGCCCCGTCTTTTCCTCGTCCTTGCCGACGAGGAAGCCTTCGGTCAGCGCGTCGACCATGAACCCGGTCACGCCCATCGGCGTGCACGCATAGATCGCATGTACGCCGGCGATGTGTCCGTTGGTGATCCACATCTTGGCGCCGTTCAGCACGTAGAACTCGTAGTACTCCGCGCCGTCGCGCTCGCGGATCAGCGCCATGTCGTGGATATCGACGCGCCGGTCGCCGATCATGAAGTAGCGATACTTCTCTTCGCCCTCCTCGTAGGTGTACTCCTGCGAGACGACCTCGGCGGGCTCCGCGTCATCGCTGTAGCGGTAGAGGATCCTGGAGCCGTCGAACTCGAAGCGACGCATGTCGACGACGTTGCGCTGGCCGTCCTGGTTCTCCTCGTCCAGGTAGAAGTACTTCACGCCGTCGGGATCGGTGTGGACACAGCGGCGATCGAGCCGCGCCTGCGTGCGGATGCGCGCCGTGTCGGATCCAGCGCTTGGCTCGGTCAGCGTGAAGGCCGAGATCATGCGGGCCGAGATGAGACGCAGGTAGAATTCGTGCGCCAGGCGGCGGCGCGGCAGCTCTTCCAGTTCGACGTTTACGCGCTCGTGCCAGCCCTCCAGCGCGCCGAGCGCTTTC
This sequence comes from Gemmatimonadota bacterium, assembly GCA_039586495.1. Classification (GTDB taxonomy): domain Bacteria; phylum Gemmatimonadota; class Gemmatimonadetes; order Palauibacterales; family KS3-K002. The sequence goes on from JBDHKG010000037.1 coordinate 4,243, forward strand.
TCCAGACCGGCCCGGAAGCCGTCCAGATCGCCCTGCATGCCCGCCGCCCCGGCCTTGCGCATCTGGGAGAGGAACACCCCGAACACGACCTTCTTGAGGATCCTGCCGCGCCCCAGCTTCGCGCCGGCATCCTTGTTGAGCGCGACGAAGGCGTCCTCGAGCTGCTTCAGGTCCGGTCGCTCCGTCATCGCGAGCAGCTTCTTGATATCGCTCGCGACGCCTTCCACCGCGTCCGCCTGCTCCAGCGCACCCCGTAGCTCACGCTCCGCGGACGCGACATCCTGGTAGAGGCCGAGCAGCATCGGTGTCGTGCCGATGCTGGTGTTCGCTTGGATGGTCAGCGTGTGGCTCACGTCGGCCAGCCGCTTCGAGACCTGACAGAGGCTGTAGTAGTCGGCCTTCCAGCGGCCCTGGCCGCCGTACTCCTTCGGGATGACGACGCGGAAGAAGCCCTGGTCACGCGTCCATTCGATGTCCTCGCGCGGGATGTAGTGGAGCCGCTCGATGTAGCGCTCGAAGCAGGGGTCAAAGTCGCCCTCGACGAACCGCTCACGGAACAGCTTCAGGTACTCTTCATGGTGAGCGCGGAGCACGCTGTCGGCCCAGACCAGCTCCGGCAGGTAGCGCGGCGCATCGAGATCGAGCGGCTTGAGCAGGAAGTCGCCCGACTTGTACCCGCGCTTTGCCTTGACGATGTCGCGCTCGTAGTCGAAGCCCAGCCTCTTGCTGGCGATCGGCCTGTCGGGGTAGCCGTCGAGCTGGAAGGCGTAGCCGCCCAGGTCCACGCGGCTTGCCGCCGCCTCCAGCTCCTGGTCCAGCGCGATCAGGCGTTCCTCCACGACGTCGGCCCAGAGCTGCGCCGCCTCCACGTAGCGCTCCGCCGGCAGCGCGCCCTCCAGGCGCCGGTGAGCCCGCACGAGCAGGCGCGCCCACGCGTACAGCCGGCTGGCCAGCTCGCCGCTGATGTCATGGATCACTTCGGCGACCGTCTTCCCGACGCCTCGGTCCAGCGCCCGACGCAGCGCCGCTCCCAGACGTTCCTCCGCCTCACGCAGCCGCTTCACCTCGAAGTCGAGGATGGGCCGCTCGGCGATGGACTGGAGCGCCAGGTGGACGTCGGCGGACATCGCCTCGAGGAACGACGAGCTGCTTGAGGACAGCTCCTCACCGATCGCCACGTTCAGCAGCGCGTTCTCTCGGATGTAGTGCGGGAAGACCGAGCTGTCGCGGTAGACCTTGGAGAAGACGTCCTCCTCGGAGAACGCCGAGCCGCCGATCACCTGGCCGGCCCGATACGTGATGCTCGGCATGTCCGGCCCGAAGATGTCGGTGACCGCGACCTTGGCGACCAACGCCTCCAGGCCGCCGTCGCCCTCGGTCCACGCCGCGTCGCGGAGGGTTGTCTCGACCGCCAACCGGCCCGCCTCGACATGCGCCAGGTGCGCGCGCACCGCGCCGAACTTACCGACCGCATCGCGGCCGTCCAGGTCCTGGAACATGTCCGGGAACTGGATGCGGCTGCGCGCGTGCTCGACCGCGCGCTCCGTCACCAGCGTGCTGGCGCCCAGGGCGATCGCTGCCACATCTCTGGCTCGTGCCCCGAACACGGCGGCCTCGTCGGCCTCGCTCCACTCACCCACCCAGGTCGGGTTCGCACCGTCGAGTATGACCTCCGAGACAGCCGCGCCGGTGAGCCCGACGGCGGGAGTGCCGTGGACAGCCACGCCTTTCGCGTTCGCCGCGAACAGATCGAACAGCGCGATCTGGCCGCCGCCACGTGCCACGAAGCTGTCCGCCAGCGCCGAGAACACGAACGGCAAGCGGCCATGCCACCCGCCCGCGCCGGGCTCCGCCTCCGCTTCGAGTGCGACAGTGGCGAAGTGCTCGACGCTGCTCATGCGATCGAGCACCGGCCGGGGAGCGCCGGCCCGCGCCAGCGCGTCGGCCGTCGCCAGGTGACCGGCCACGATCGCCGCCAGCGATGGATCGATCCAACCCAGCTCGGCGATGATGTCCTCCCGGGCCAGATGCTCCCAGGCCGCGAAACCGTCGCCCGTGGCACGTGTGCCGAGCGCCGCGCGCGTCGCGTCACGCAGCACCTCGACCTCGTGATTCTCCAGCGCGCCGCCGTGCTCCAGGCGACGTATCACACCGCGGTCGAACGTCCCGGCCAGGTATTCGCGCAACGCTCCCCGCGCCGAGACTCGCGCCGCGGGATCCAGCTCCAGCGAGCGCAGCTCCTCCACCGGATCCGGGTATTCAGCCGGCAGCAGGCAGGCCTCGGCGATAATGTCCAGACAGGCCGCCAGGCCCTCGAGGTGGTGGTCACGGATCTGGCCGGTATCCGCCTGGGCGGCGAAGAAGCGCCGTGCCGCGGCATGTGCGCTGGCCCGCGAGGCAAGCGTTCCGAGATCACGCCGCAGCTCCAGAAGCTTGACGTGCAGGTCGCCCATCTCGTGCTCGACCAGCCAACTCTCGATCGGCTCGGCCAGCGACTGAGCGGCGGCCCACTCGGCGAGGTGCGTGCAGTACTCGACCGCCGACCGGTACCAATCGACCTGCCCCGGCTCGAGCACGCGCGGCCCCCGCCAGACGTTCTCGTGCAGCTCCGAGCAGTTGGCCTGGGCGAGCGCGATGGCGCGACGCGCCGCCGTGAGCGCCTGCCGCAGGTCCTCGTGCGCGGCCTCGATCCGCTCGGTCGGCCAAGTCTCGCTCAGTGCGAGGCTCCAGTAGCCGGGCTCGATCTCTAGCGCCGGCTGCAGCGCCCGCTCCGACAGGATCCGCCTGAGCGCACCGTCGGCCTCGCTGTAGACCTCGTAGACCAGGCGGTGCTGGCCGAACCGCGTCCAGTCCACGTGCTGCGGCTCGATGCGCCAGCAGGTCTCGCACTTCACACAGTTCTCGAAGTTCGCTACCGCAGACGCGTGCATCGTGCGGTCCACGTTGATCTGGTAGACCGCTGCCGGACACACATGCCAGAGCGTCGACACCCTCGGGTCCTCCAGTGTGCCCGGCTTCTCCGGCGCGAAGAAGACCTTGATGTGCGAGTCGGCTTCACTCACGTAGCTGATCTCGCCGAGCTTGGCGTCGTGCGACTTCAGTCGGGCGAGCGGGGACGGCGTGAGGCTGGTCAGCGAGCGCCAACCGGTCTGCCAGCGCGCGAAAGAGGTACGCTCCAGCTGTTTGAGCGTAGGCTTGCGGATGGCGTAGCGGATGAGGTCGCTGAGCCGCTGTGTGATGCGTGTCAGGAAGAACGCCAGCACTCCGATGAGCGCGAGGATCGGGTCCCAGAGCGAGATCTTCCGCATCACGAGGCCGACGCCGCGATCGAGCTTCTCGCTCACGGTTCGATCGTCGTTCGCGTAGAGCGCCTCCGCGGCGCGTGACAGTGCGCCGGTGAATCGCGCGCCGAACCAGCTCTTCAGGCGAAGGCGCTTGCCCGTCCGCTCGTCCCGGGCCCAGAAGCTCGACCTGAGTTGACCGACCGGTCGTCCGCCGATGGGCACGAGCGCCCAGAGCGTGTTGGGGATCGACAGCGCGAGGGCTGGCAGGAAGTGTTTGAGCACGTAGCGGCCTACGTGCAGCGCCTTGGTGCCTCGGCGTGCGTCCGCGATCGTACCCCGCCACTTCCCCTTCAGCGTCTCGCCCACCAACCGGACGAACTCCCACCAGCGGCGCGGCCAACGCAGGTCGCGCCGCGTGAGCATGTAGATCGAGCCGTTGATGAGATCGATACCCCGGCCGAACAGCGTCTCGCCGTCCTCGATGTACGCGGGCCAGTCTTGCAGCTGCTCGACGTTCTTGTAGTAGTGGGTCGCCTTCAGCGGCGTGACGTACAGCTCCTTGAGGCGTTCCCGCGTCGGCTCGTCACCCGTGCGGCACAGCTCCAGCACGGCCTCGGCGAAGATCTTGCCCATCGCGCTGGCCGGGCCCGTGTAGTTGGGATAGGGGAAGTCCACGCCGATGCCGGTCGCGGCACCGCCGACGGCCACGCCGTAGTCGACCAGCTGGGGCAGATCGTGCAGGCCGCCGCTACGGATGATCTTCGCGCCGTAGGACGTCGACTCGCCGTCCTGGATGAGCTGCCGGATCGGCGGCAGGTCCTTGAACCATTCCATCAAGCCGTTGTAGTCGCCGCCGTACGCGGCCAGGTTGTCGAGCGGCATGACCAGCCCGACCGACACGCTGGCGCGATTCGTGTAGATCAGGCCGACCATGTTGAGGCGGACGGGCCGCCCCTCGAGCGCGCCGTTGCGCAACAGTATCTCGTAGCAGGCCGCCTCCTCCGCCTGTACGCGGAAGCGTTCCTCGATCAGCTGCGGGCTGAGCTGGATGACCTCCTTCACTCCCTGAAGGAACGCTGGCTGCCCGCTTTCCTTGGAGCGGACGCGCGGACTCTCGAACCCCTCCTTGCTGACCAAATGTGAGGCGTCGCCCTCGGCGAGAAAGACGATATCGCCGTAGATCGGTCCACGGTCGGTCTGCACGCCGATCACGCGGTCGCCGCGCCGGATGAGGCCGTCCACCGTCGTCTCGTTCAGGATCGTCGCGCCGAGCTGGCGAGCACGCTCGGCCAGGTAGCGGTCGTAGACGGGACGGAGGACCGTGTAGCAGTGACGGAACGCCTCGACATTCCGGTACTCCACGCCGGCCAACGTCCAACCGTTGCAGGTGAAGAAGCCGCGCTTGACGACGCGTCGCTCGTAAGGCGCCCGCTCCAGCTCCTCTTCACCCAGAACGTTCGGGTCGGCCAACTGCTCGGCGAAGTAGACGGCGCCGGACCAGTTCTCGGCGCCGGCGTAGACACCGGCTTCTACCACCAGCACGTCGAGCTTCTCGCGGGCCAGCCGCAGGGCGGCGGTGATCCCGGCCGGTCCGCCGCCAACGATGATCACATCCCAAAGCTTCTTGCTCATCGGCGGTCTCTCGTTGAGGGCAGTGCGCCACTCTCCCTGCGTCAGCGGGGAGCGGCGGGATGGGTCGAGGCTAGCCAGGCCAATCTTAGGTAATCGCCCAGCGGGGGCCAGTAGGCGGGATCAGCGGCGCGGTTCGCTGTCCAGCGAGTCTTGCAGCAGGTCGAGCTCGGCGGCCAGAGCGCGTGCCGAGTCGGCGACCTGGTTGTGCCGCTGCACGATCTCCCGGCACGCCTGATAGTGCGCCTCCAGCGTATCGCCTGCAGCGGCCCGCTCCGGTATCCCGGTGTTGTAGGCGTTGAACGCATCCAGGTAGGCTTCGTAGCTGTCCGCCGGCACACCGCGCGGATCGAGCCCCTCGTAGTACTCGATCTGGCTCTTCAGCGAGTCGAAGCGCGCGTCCGCAGCACGCAGCTCCGCTTCCTCGCGCTCCAGCGCCTCGCGGCACGAATCAGCGGTCGCGCGCAGCTCGTTCATCTCCTGGCGCAGCAGGCGAAACCGCTCCTCCGGTGGTGGGGGCACGAGCAAATCGGAGACGATGATCGCCACCAGTGCGACGGCGGAGACCGCCAGCATCACGACGACGCCTTTGGGTAGTGCGGGCCTACGGAGGCGAAGCGACATGATCTATCACGTTCTCGATCAGGCGACTGTCATGCAACCTATCATTCATCTATCAGGTCGCTACCATGTGGGCCACACTACCGGCCCGCCGCTAGCGCGGATCACCGCTTGCCTCGAAGACTTCGGGAACACACAAATAGCTGCGTAGCCGGGTCGGTTCGCAACCCCGGGCCCGTTTGTACGCTTTTCGGGATGGAAGAACGATCGTGAGCCGAGAGCAGGCGCTGGCGAAGCTGGGTTCGAAGGTTGTGCGTTGCCGTCGCTGCGCGCGCCTCGTTGCCTGGCGCCGGCGGCGCACGGCGCCAACCGCACCGGGCGCATGTTCACGGGTGACCGCTCCGGCGACTTCCTGTACGCAGCGCTGCACCGCGCTGGCCTGGCGAGTCAGGCGGAATCGACCGGCCGTGACGACGGGCTGAAGCTGCGGGGTGCCTACATCACGGCCGCGGTGCGTTGCGCGCCGCCCGCCAACCGGCCGACGCCGGAGGAGCGCGGCAACTGCCGCGAGTACCTGGAGCGAGAGCTCGATACCCTCCCCGCTGTGCGGGTCATCCTCACCCTGGGTCGGTACGCCTACGACCACGTCCTCCGAATCCTGCGCGACCGCGACCACCCTGTTCCAGCACCGGCACCGCGGTTCGCGCATGGCTGCGTTGTCGAGCTCGGCCCGGCGGCGCCCGCCGTGATCGCCTCCTATCATCCCAGCCAGCAGAACACCTTCACGGGCAAGCTCACCCCGGAGATGCTGGACGCGGTGCTCGAACGGGCACGTAGGCTGGCAGGGTCTCGGGGCCGCGGCTGATGCGCTGGAGCCGCTCCTTGCCGTAGCGACTATATTCAGTATTCAGCAGAGCTTCTCATCAGGGTTGAACCAGGCGCCCCGCGGCGCCGGAGACGTTGTTCCGAGGATCATGAACGCAGAAGAGAGTCGTTCAACTGATCGGGCCCGACGCTTCGGGGTCCCGCGCTGGCTGATCGTTGTGGTCAGCGTGCTGGTGTTGGTGATCGTTGGCGGGCTCGTGGCCATCAAGGTCGCGTTCCCGCCCGAGAAGCTGAGGGCCATGGTCGTCCCGCGGTTGGAGGAGCAGGTGGGCCGCGAGGTTCAGCTCAGCTCCGTGTCGCTGCGGGTCCTTCCGCGCCTCGCCGTCCGGCTGGGTGACCTGGCGATTGCCAATCCGTCGGGCTTCAGTCCGGAGCCGATGCTGCGCCTCGACGCCCTGGAGCTGCAGGTGCGCTTCTGGCCGTTGCTGCTGCGCAGGGAGCTCGAGCTGGGTCAGGTGCGCCTGGTCCGCCCTGTGTTCCGCTATGAGGTGACCGCCGATGGCACGAACAACTTCGCCGGTCTCGGCCCCGCGCCCGCCGCGGAGGAGGTCGGGCCGGCGAGCGGCGCGGCGGAAGCGGAACGAGAGGTCGCGGCCGGGCCAGCGGGTGAGGCCGCAGCGGGCGGCGAGGCTGGTGCGGCCGCGGCGGCCGGGCTGGTGGTGGCCGACCTCGCTCTGCGGGACGGATCGATCCTCTATTTCGACCAGCGTAGCGGCAACGGCGCACGCATGTCCGTGGAGGCGCACCTCGCCGCGGATCGCGCGCCCGAGGGGGGCCGCGCGCTCGTGAGCCGGGGGCGGATCGATCTGAGCTCGATTCGCGCACTCGTCCCCAAGCTGGGTCAGGACAGCATCGTCCTGCCGGATCTGGTGACCGAGTACGAGGTTCTCGCCGACATGCCGGGCGACAGCGCCGTGCTGCGCCAGCTGGCCCTGACGTTCGGCGAGCTGCCGCTCAGCGGGTCGGGCTCGCTGCGTGGGCTGCGCGGGCCGCGGAACCTCGAGCTGGCGATGGAGTCCGGCGAAGTCGACATCGCGGCGCTGCTGGCGAGCCTGCCGCCGGCCTTACGGCCAGAGGATGTGGAGGCCTCGGGCGCTGCGCGCCTCTGGCTCGAGCTGAGGGGGTCGCTGGCGGAGGGGAGTAAGCCGGACGTGGATGGCACGCTCCAGTTGGAGAACATGGGTGCCAGCTACGGTGAGTACGGGCGTGTGCTGTCGAACGGCTCGGGGCAGGCCAAGTTCGACCTCGCGGCCCTGACGGTTCCCTCGTTCACGGGCCAGCTGTTCGGCCGACCCTTCGAGATGCAGCTCAACGTCACGGACTTCCAGGCTCCGTTGGCGAACGGGCGGGCCAAGGGCGAGCTCGACCTGGCGCGGTTCGCGGCGCTGCAGGAGGAGCCAATGCCGGTGGCGGGCGACGCGAAGTTCGATGTGAGCTTCTGGGCGTCGCTGAAAGCGCCGGAGGGCTCGCGGTTCACCGGCCCGATCGAGCTCTCCAACGTAAGCTACCAGAGCCCATCTCTGGCGGTGCCCGCGCACATCAGGTCGGCGACGGTGCAGCTGACCGGTATGGGGGTCTCGGCGCAAGCGATACCGGTCGAGCTCGGCGGCAGCGACCTGACGCTCTCCTTCAGCAGCGTGCGCTTGCTCCAGTACGTCCTCCAGCGCGCGCTCGAAGACACGGCAGCGCGCGTGACCGCCGCTCCGCTGCCGCACGTGAGTTTTGCTGTGACCTCGAGGCGGCTCGACACCAGTGAGTTGCTGGCCGCGGCTGATACCGCAGCGGTCGGCTATGGCGACCTGCTTTCGGCGCGCTTGGCCGGCAGGACGGTCGAGGGGCGCGACCCCGGTGAGCTGGCCCGGGATCGCTACCCGCTGCCGCCGATTCCGCCGCTGAGTGCCACCGGCCGCGTGCAGATTACCGAGTTCCTGAACCCGCCCACGCGGGCGCGCGACATCGTCTTCGATGTCCAGGTGGGTAACGGTGTGCTCGAGGTGAGGAACTTCAGCGGCCAGCTGTACGGCGGCCGGGTGACCGGTGGGCTTTCCCTGGACTTCCGCCAGGCGCGTCCGCCTTTCACCCTGAGCTACGACCTCAAGCTGGCGGGCGGCCAGGCAGGCGACTTCCTCACCCGCTGGACGCGACTCGGCTCCGCGCTCAGTGGCTTGGTGGACTTCGACATCACCGGCTCGGCGACGATCGACGAGACGCTGTTGCCGACGCCCGACGCTGTCGACGCGGCGGGCCAGGCGACGTTCAAGCAGGGCCGCTTCCAGGACTTCGGGCTCACCCGGGCGCTGGCCAGCCAGTTCAGGCTCGACACCGACTTCATCTCGAACTTCCAGCAGCTGGGCGGCGCCTACGAGATCAAAGGCGGCCAGTTCATCATAGAGGGTTGGGACTTCAGCGCGCGCCAGCTTAACGCCGGGATCAGCGGGTCCGCGGGGCTGGGCGGTAGCCTCGATCTGGTGCTCGCCATGGAGGTGCCGCCGTCGGTGCTGCAGCGGGCTGGGCTGCTGCAGGGCACCGGGCCGCTGGGTGGTCTGCTGAGCCAGCTCACGCAGGATGAGACGCCTCTGCAGGTGGCCATCGGCGTTGGCGGCACGATGTCGGACCCGACCCTGGTGCTGGACACCGAGGCGTTGCAGGAGGAGCTGGCCAAGCGGCTGGAGGGTCGCGGCCGAGATCTCCTCAGGAGACTCATCAAGCCGCCGCCGCAGTAAGCGAAGCGAGCCGAGCTGCGTTCTCCGCCAACAAGGACACGAGCCCGGTGTTGTCCACCGACGCGACGCCCTGGTCGGCGGAGCTCTAGGTGAAGCTGACGCCCGAGATCGGGTTGTCGTTGCCGTCGAACGCCTGGGCGGTGTACTGGGTGGTCGCCCCGGCATCGACCATCGCCGAGTCCGGGCTGACCACGACCGTCACAACCACGGGTGGGCCACCGTCGTCGCCGTCGCATCCAAGGGTTGTCAGGGTAGCTGCTACTGCGATCGCCAGTGGGAGAAGCGTGAGCTTGCGGAACATGATCGACCTCCTGCCAGTCGATGCATGTCGGCTCTGTAGAGACGCGGCATGCTACTTGGGGTTAGGCTTACACTCCGATCTCGGCTATGCGCCCGGCTGGGGCAACAACCTGGTAGGAGGGGGAGTGGACCGGGCCTGGCCGGCCACTCCCCGAGGGTTCACTGCTTTCCGATCGCCTCTACGGCAGGATCTTGGTGATCTCGACTCCGCAGACCGGGCAGGTCCCCTTCAGCGCCCGGCGGCCGTAGGGCGTCGTGGTGGTCTCGACGCTCCGCATCTCCCGCTCGACCCGGCAGTTCGGGCAGAAGGCACGCGCCGGCGCCTCTGCCCTGAAGGGCTCGGGCGGGGGCGGCGTCGGCGGTGCCGCAGGCGGCGGAGTCGGAGGCCAACCGGGCACCTCGCGCTCCCTGGGCGGCGGGGGCGGGGGTGGAGGCGGAGCGGCCGGTCGCGGCGGCGCGGCGGGCTTCGGCCTGGGCGCCGGCTTCCTGACCGCGGGCTTCCGAGCTGCGGGTTTCTTCTTGGCGGCCGGCTTCTTCTTGGCCGCTGGCTTCTTCTTGGCGGCGGGCTTTCTCCTTGCTGCGGCCTTCTTCTTGACCGGTTTCCTCCTGGCCGCCTTCTTCACCGGTTTGCGCGTTCTGGACGTTGCTCTTGGCATCGCGGTCCTCCTCGGCAGCTTGAAAGCAACGGGCTGTGCAACGTCGTCACCAGCAAATGTCATGACCCGGGACGACATCTGCAAGGACTAGAATCCGCCGCCGCCGCCGCCGCCGAAGCCGCCGCCCGAGAAGCCACCACCACCGCCGAACCCCGAGCCACCGCTGGCCGAGCGCGGCGACGTGACCAGCGCGGCACTCGTCGTCGTGGCCATGCGGCCGAGGGAGCGCGAGAAATAGTAGGCGTGGAAGGGCCCGGGATGGTGGCTCACGTACCAGCCTGGTGGCTGGGTGAGGATCGCCTCGAACGCCTCCGTCCACTTCTCCTCGAGGCCCATGGCAGCGGCGAACGGCAGCAGCGTCTCGAAGTGCTCCAGCGTGACGTACTTCAATCGGTCGCGGTCCACCCGGTCGATGTATTCCCGGAGCCCGAGGATCTGGTTGAGTATCCACGCCCCTTTCAGCGTCCGGGCCGGCATGAACAGGCCGAAGCCCATCACGATCACGGGCACGGCGATCAACGAGACCCAGTTGGCGACCAGGCTTCCGATCTCCAGCTTCGCGGCGATGAAACCGGCGGCCACACAGAAGGCGCCGATCAGAACGGCGATGCCCGCCCACTTCCCGACTACCTTCTCCGGCCGCGCGCTGAGCAGCTTGGGCGAGACCGTGAGTCGGTCGTAGATGCGACGCTTGATCTTCGAGACGTAGCGATAGAACTCCTGCTTCAGCTCGGAGACCTTGACCGAATAGGTGCCGGTCTCCTTGTCCTTGCTCGCTAGTCTGTGCAGCCCCCTCAGTGTCTCGAACTCGTGATCCTTCAGCTCGGCGACGCCGTCATCGGGGTCTTTCAGGATGTGGATGATGTGATCCTTCACACGCTTGCGGCGCTTGCCGAGCGCCTCCTCGATGCGCAGGTAGCCGCGTACGGCGAGATCGATGATGGTCGCGGAGAGATCGCGCGGATCGACGCTGAAGTCCATCAAGGTGCCGACCTCGGCCGGGCTCATCCCCTCGGGAGCTTCGTACTGTGGCATGATCGAGCGGCTGAGCTCAGGGTCGCGGCCCTTCTTCCACCAGAGCCGGAACATCAGGGCAAAGGCGACGATCGGGACCGGGATGAACAGGTACTTCAGGAGAAACCAACGCAGTTCTGCAGTCGCCGCCGGCCGGGCGACCACGCCCGGATCCCAGCCGACCACGACGGTAAGCGCCTCCCGCATGTTGAGCCGCCGGGTGGTCTCGAAGCTGACGGTCGAGCCGCTTATCGACTGCTCGTAGTCATCGCCCCGCGCACCGCGCGTGCCGGTGTAGGCGACGGCGCGCAGGCCGGTCGCTTCCGCCGGTAGATCCACGGTCGCCTGGGCGCGCAGGATCGGCATCTCCCACTCGTCGCCGGTCACGTTCCAGTAGAGCTCGTCGTGGGCCCACTGCATTTGCTCATCGCCCTCGAAGTAGCGGAGCCCGTTCTCTACCCGGTAGCGGTAGACGATCGTGCGTACAACGTTCTGCGCGCCCGGTACCCACGTCTTGATCCTGATCAGCGCGCCCTCGCGGCTCACCTTGTGGCGCAGCCGGTTACCGCGATCGTCCGTCACGGACACGACGTCCAGGTAGATCTGGTGTTGGCCACCTTCCGTTAGCCGATACTTCACCGGGATCCAGCGGTAGACGCCGTTCCAGGATCCCTCGAAGTTGAAGGTGATGCGTTCCTCGACGTCCAGCACGCCGTCTGGTCTGACCGTGTAGGCCGCGTTGAAGGTGTTGATGGTGAGCCGCCTGCCCTGGCTCAACGGCGGCGCGGGGGCGGCGGTTGCCTCGACAGCAGGGCTGTACGCAGCCGCCGCGATCACGCCCAGGAGGATAGCCAAACGCCGCATCTTCATCTCTCCTTGTCTTCGCCGTTCACGCTGCGCCAACTAGAAGCTCGCGCCGCCAGCGAATCCACGACTGAACGGGCGATGCGCGGCGGGATGTATGTTCAGGCTTTGTCGCTGAAGTCCACGCGCGGGGCCTCTCGCTCCTCCGGCGCCTCGAGCTCGAAGTACTCCCGGTCCTTGAAGTTGAGCATCCAGGCGACCAGGCTGGAGGGCACGACGTGCACGGCCGTGTTGTAGTCGCGGACCACGGCGTTGTAGTAGCGGCGTGCCGCCTGGATCACGCCCTCGATCTCGGCCAGCGAGCCCTGTAGCTGCATGAAGTTCTCGGAGGCGCGGAGCTGCGGGTAATTCTCGGCCACGGCGAACACGGTGCGCAGCGCCTGGGTCAGCATGTTCTCCGCCTTCGCCTGCTCCGCTACGCCCTGGGCGCTGATCGCCTGAGCGCGCATCTCGGTCACACGCTCGAACGTTTGCTTCTCGTGACCGGCGTAGCCTTTGACCGTCTCCACCAGGTTGGGGATCAGGTCGTAGCGGCGCTTGAGCTGCGCGTCGATGTCGGCCCAGGCGGCATCGGCCCGGACACGCAGCGACGCCAGCTTGTTGTAGAGGACGATGACGATGATCGCGACGACGACGACGATGCCTATGACGACGAGGTTGTCCATTCTCTGCCTCCCGATCTCGGTGAGTGACCATCATGAAGATGGGCGGCACTGACTCCTGACGAAAGGCTGCTTTGCCGGGTCGCTACGCACTTGCCGAGTGGCCCTCGCGACCCAAGCTTGCAGGTACTCTTGTGGGCCGCGAATGCCGAGTTCTGGAGGGCAACGATGACTAGGCGACAGATCCTTCACGCGCTGGCCTGCGCGTACCTGGCTCTCGTCCTGAGCCTCAACACCGTCCCGCTCTGCGCGCAGGCGCCGGCGCTGGTCGAGGCGCCCGCACCGACCCGCTACGCGCCCGCGATCGAGTTCGCCCGCACGCTCGTGCAGGCGATGATGGAGGAGAGTGGGACGCCCGGGATGTCGGTGGCGGTGGGGATCGACGGTGAGATCGTCTGGTCGGAGGGCTTCGGCTTCGCCGACGTGGAGGACCGGGCCCCGGTTTGGGAGGAGACGAAGTTCCGCATCGGCAGCGTCTCCAAGTCGATGACGGCGGCGGCTGTGGGCCTGCTCTACGAGCAGGGGCTGCTCGACCTGGATGCGCCCGTCCAGCGGTACGTGCCGTCGTTCCCGGAGAAGCGCTGGCCGATCACCACTCGCCTGGTCGCCGGCCACCTGGCCGGCGTCCGCCACTATCGCGATGACGAGGCCGAAACACTCAGCAAGCGGTACAACACCGTCCTCGAAGGCCTCGAGATCTTCCAGGACGACACGCTGCTGTTCGAGCCGGGGACGCGCTACGAGTACTCGAGCTACGGCTGGAACCTGATCAGCGCGGTCGTGGAGGGCGCCTCAGGCGAGAGCTTCCTGGCCTACATGCAGGAGCACGTGTTCGAGCCGCTCGGGATGCACCATACGGTCGCCGATCACACCGACAGCATCATCCCGCACCGCACGCGCTTCTACGAGCGTACCGAGGACGGTCATGTCCTCAACGCGCCGTACGTCGACAACAGCTACAAGTGGGCCGGCGGCGGGTTCCTGTCCACGCCCGAGGATCTCGTGCGCTTCGGCACGGCGCATCTGGGTGACGAGCTCCTGAAACGGGAAACGATCGAGATGCTGTGGACGTCGCAGCGCACCAACGACGGCGCGGAGACCAACTACGGGATTGGCTGGCGCGTGGACAGGGATGGTGGTCGTGTCTCGCAAGCCCACCACAGCGGTGGCTCGGTTGGGGGCAGAACCTTCCTTCTGATCCTTCCGCAGGAGCGGGCGGTCGCGGCCATGGTGGGCAACAGGTCGCAGGCCCCGCCGCACTGGGCGCCGACCTTGATGATCCTGGAAGCCTTTCTCGATCCGGAGGCTCTCACGGCTGAAGCCTCGGGTCCTGATATCGCCGGGATCTACGAGTGCACCGCGCTCGTCGAAGGTGAGGAACCCAGCAGTGGCACAGTCGAGATCCGTGGCTCCGCCGCCGGGTACTGGGGTCGGGAGGTCTGGGACGACGAGCGGGGGCGAATCATCTATTCCTCCAGTCGTCGCGAGGCGACCACGCTGATCTCGGTGGATCAGGACGGCGTGCTCTCGAGGACGCGGTTCACCAGCGTGGAACGCAACAGGCTCGCAGGCGAACAAATCCAGGGCGGCAGGAGAGGCGAGGTGAGCTGCAGCCGCAGGTAGACCTCACCAGGCGAACAGGCACCAGAGCGCGGGCGTCGGGATCTCCCAGATCTCGTCGCCCGCTTCGCTTGCACGGATCTGCACGAGCGATGCGGCGGTCGCCCCCCAGGTCGGCGTCGCTCCCGCCGGTACGGCGATCCGCACGAGAGCCTCACCGCTGGCCAGCGCGAGCTCGAGTATGTCGCGTTGACTCTCATCGAGGTCGGCTGGGCGGTAGAGTAGCGTCGAGCCGTCCGGCGCGAGGCCGAGGAACTCCTGAACGTGGAGCACCGTCTGAGCGGACCCGTTCGATAGACGGGCGCGGACCACACGGTGCGTCGAGTCGGCCGGCGCGTTCGGCGCCAGGCCGTAATAGATGAACGCGCCGTCGGGCGACCAGTCGAGCCGGTAGATCATACCGTCCTCGCGGAGCAATCGGCGCACCCTTCGGCTCTCCCACTCGACGATGTGGATCTCGCTGGCACCGGCCGCCGTCGTGCGTCTGGGGACGAACGCGACGCGCTCGCCCTCAGGCGCGAGCGCGAACGCGTTGGCGCCGGTGCGGTAGAGCAGGCGTGGCGGATCCATAGGCCGGCCGCTCGCCGGGTTCATCTCCACCGTCCAGATGCGCGGCGGCCCGACCGCCGCGATGAAGCCGATCCGGTTGCCTGACGGCGACCAACGCGGCTTGTAGGCGGCCCACATCTTTCGGAGTGCGAACGGCTCAGCGCCGTCCGTCGGCACGATCCAGAGCACGGGGTCGGGACGCGTCTGCAAGGCGGCGAAGAACCGGCCGTCCGGTGAAGGGGCAACGCTGGGGTGGAGGGGGACGTCCAGCTTGGCGAACCGCCGAGGCGTGGGTCTGAAGGTGAGCGGTGCGACGTTCGCCGGCTCGACAGGTGTCTGTGCGCCGAGGTCGCCAGCGCACGCCAGGGCCAGGAGCCCGACCAGCGGCCGACCGAGTCGGCGAGCTGGGACGCTCAGCGAGCGGGCCATTCCCCTAGCCGGGCCGCGAGGAGGAGGGAGCGGTCCCGGCGCACCAGTTCGACGGCGACCTTCTGGTCGATCCGCTGCGGCGAGAGTGCCCCTTGCAGGGCGGCCATGCCGGTTACCGGCTCTCCGTCCAGCGCGACGAGCAGGTCTCCCGGGCGCATCCCCGCCCGCGCCGCGGGCCCGCCGGGCTCGAGCTCGACCACCTCGACGCCCATGCGCTGGTCGCGGGTGAGGTGCCGGGCTTCCCGGGCGTAGAGCGGGCGCTCGCGGCCGGAGATGCCCAGGTAGGCGCGGCGGTAGATGCCGTGAGAGATGAGTGCCGAGAGGATGCGACGGGTCGTGTCGTTCACCGGGATCGCGAAGCCGATCCCGGGGGCATGTCCGATCGCCGCCGTGTTGATCCCCACCACCAGCGCCTGGCTCGTGACCAGCGGGCCGCCGGAGTTGCCCGGGTTGATGGCCGCATCGGTCTGGATCACGTTGTCGATCAGGCGGCCGGCGGCCGTGCGCATCGAGCGGCCGAGCGCAGAGACGACGCCGGCGGTGACCGTGGAGTGGAAGCCGTAGGGGCTGCCGATGGCCAGCACGAGCTGGCCCACGCGAAGCTCCGTGGCGTCGCCGAACTCGGCGGCCGGAAGACTGCTCGCGTTCGCGCGTAGCACGGCCAGGTCGCTGGCGGCATCGCTGCCCAGGATCTCCGCCTCCGCCTCCTCGCCGTCGGCGAAGCTGAGCTCGACCCGACGTGCGCCCTCGAGCACATGGTTGTTCGTGACCACCAGGCCGTCCGGCGCGATGATGATGCCGGAGCCGTTCCCGCTGGGTGGGTCCTCCCAGGGACTGCGGCGCCGCCCCCACACCGAGACGTTGACCACCGCCGGCCGCAGGCGATCGGCCACCTCGATGACCGCCTGGCTGTAGGCGTCCAGAATCGGGGCACCCTTCGGCTGGGTCCCGGCCCGGGACGGCGCTCCTTCACCAGCGCTCGAGATGAGCGGTCGCACCAGTATGTCACTGCTCATATCGTGTCCTGCCTGTGAGTGTCGTTGATAAGCTCTGCTACCCGGCGACGTCCCAGCAGGTTCACGGCTCGACGGCGTCGGCCGTCCAGGCGCGTGCCGGGTACGCAATTCAACCGCCGGGAGGGAAATCCGCAAGCTGTGCCTCCCCCTGCGGCCGGGGCCGGTTTCGTCCTATAATGCATCGCCCACTCTATGCGTGTTTCAGCCAGGGAGGCCCTATGAGATCAGGCGTCATATCGGTCGCACTCTGTGTTTGTTTGGCGTTCCCCGCCGCGACTTCAAACGCGCAGGATGCCGGCCGCCCGCTCCGGCCCGTGCACACTTACTCGATCGTCGCCCGGGATGCGGCGACGGGCCAGTTCGGCGTGGCGGTGCAGTCCCACTGGTTCTCCGTGGGCTCGATCGTGTCCTGGGCGGAGCCGGGCGTGGGTGCCGTCGCCACCCAGTCGTTCGTCGAGGTCTCCTACGGCCCGCTGGGGCTCGAGCTGATGCGTGCCGGTAAGAGCGCCGAGCAAGCGTTGCAGGCGTTGCTCGCCGCGGACGAGCACACCGACGTGCGCCAGGTCGCGATGGTCGACGCCCACGGGATCGTGGCGGTCCATACCGGTGAGAACGCGATCATCGAAGCCTGCGATCACAAAGGTGACGGCTATTCCGTGCAGGCCAACCTGATGCTCAACGCCACCGTCTGCGACGCCATGGTCGAAGCCTACGAGTCGACCGAAGGCGATCTGGCCGAGCGGCTGATGGCGGCGCTCGAGGCGGCGCAGGCGCAGAGCGGCGACATCCGGGGTAAGCAGTCGGCGGCGCTCCTCGTGGTCAGCGGCGACCGCAGCTTGCCGGCATGGAGCGGCCGTATCTTCGACCTGAGGATAGAGGATCACCCGGAGCCGGTGAAGGAGATGCGGCGCTTGCTGACCGTCGCCCGGGCGTACAACTACATGAACGAGGGCGACGAGTACATGACCCGCGGTGAGGTGGAGCGGGCGGTGGAAGCTTACGCGGCGGCGGAGGCGCTGGCGCCGGACAACCACGAGATGGTTTTCTGGCATGCGGCGACGCTGGTGGCGGTCGGCCGCGTGGATGAGGCGCTGCCGCTGTTCAAGAAGGCCTTCGAGATGTGGCCCGATTGGCGCACGCTGGTGCCCCGGCTGCCCGCGTCAGGACTGCTTCCGGACGATCCGCAGCTGATCGAGCGGATCGTCAGCGTGAGGTAGATGCAGGCGGGTCGGCGGCGGCAGTCGGCTCGCTTCACCGCTCGCGGGTCGGCGGCAGGAGTCCGCTCGCTTCACCGCTCGCGTGCAGCGGTCGAGGCGTTGAGGCGCCATCGAGCCTGCTCGCGAGTTACGCTCGGCGGACTCCCGCCGCCTCCCTTAGCTGTCCGTGAGTCGGGCTCGACGAGACCGTCGGCGCAGCAATTACCGGTGAACCACTGCGGTCGAACACTAGGAGGAATGTAATGAGACGCAGCGCGAGTTGGTGCGGGGAGATGCTTGTGGCTGTGCTGGTCGTGGCGGCGGTGCGGGTCGCTGCGGCACAGGATCTTCCCGTCCTCGATCCGGGGCATGCCCGGCTGATCCTGCAGGAGGTGTCGGGTGATGCCTCGTACGAGCACAGCCGGTACCAGACCCAGTTCCACCGGCCGCGCGGCTCCGACGGACTGTGGAAGGTCGCTGAGTATTTCGAGCGTAAGGCACATGAGTACGGGCTCGAGAGGGTGAGCCTCATCAAGCAGGCGTCCACCGGGCGACCGTGGAACGCGAGGTTCGCGGATCTGTGGATCGTGGAGCCGGAGCCGGAACGCCTCGCCAGCACGTTGCAATCGGTGCTGCATCTGGCCGACAACAGCCGTCCGGCCGATGTCACGGCCCAGCTCATCGACATCGGTGCCGGTACGGACGAAGAACTCGCGGGCCTGGATCTCACTGGGAAGATCGTGCTGAGCCACGACTCGCTCTCTAGGGCCATGCGCCGGGCCGTTGGCGAGCGTGGCGCGCTGGGCGTGGTCTGGTATCCGGATCCCTACGACCCCGAGTCCGCCGGTTACCCCGATCAGTTGGGTTGGCTGAGGGCCCTGAGCAGAGGCTCCGACGATTTCGAGCCGACCTTCGCCTTCGGCCTCAGTCTGCGGCAGGGACTCGCGTTGCGCAGCCGGCTGCGTAGCAGCGAGTCGCCGATCGTCGTCCGGGCGGTGGTGGAGTCGGCCTTCGACTCGGAGCAGGGCCCGGAGCCCTGGCAGGTGATGGTGGAGGCGTTCATCCCGGGCAGCGAGCCGGAGCTCCGTCAGGACATCCTGCTGACGGGACACATGCAGGAAGAGGCCACGTCCGCCAACGATGATGCCAGCGGCTGCGCGAACGTGCTGGAGATCGCCCGGGCGTTGAACAGGCTGATCAACGAAGGCCGCCTGCCGCGCCCACGCCGTAACCTGCGCTTCTGGTGGGTGACGGAGATCGGCAGCCAGCGGCAGTACTTCGCCGAGAACCTCGAAGCCCACCACGAGATGTGGGTGAACATCAACCAGGACATGGTGGGCGCCAATCAGGCGCAGGACGTGATGCGCGTGCAGAATATCACCCGTCTACCTGCGACGCGCTTCCATTTCTTCAACGATGTGGTCGAATCGGTGATCGAGTACATGGTGGCAGCGAACAACGCGGAGATCGCTCAGCGCGAAACACGGATCGGTTCTTATCCGGAGCCACACCTGTCGCACCTCGGCACGCTCCACCGCTACAACGCGAAGATGATCTTCTTCCACAACAGCTCCGATCACATGACGTTCACCGAGGCGCCGATCGGTGTGCCGGCTGTGGCATTCATCAATTGGCCCGACAACTACATCCACTCGAGCGACGACCAGCTTTGGAACATCGATCGCACCCAGCTCGGACGTAACGCGGCGGCGGTGGCACTCATGGCCTACGCGATGGCCAACGCGGACAGCGCTTCGGTCCCGGTGTTCGCCGCGGAGACGGTGGGGCGCGGGCAGGAGCGGTTCGGCCGCAACTTGCGATTGGGCCTCAGCTGGATCGCGACGCGTGACGACACAGACGCGGCCTGCCACGATGCGGCGGATCAGCTCCGCTACGCGGCCGAGCGCGAGCGACTGGCGGTCAGTTCCCTGGGTGAGATCAGTCCCAGCGGCGCGGCGGTCGTCGGTCCTCTGCTCGCCGAGCTGGACCGCCGCGAGGCGCAGGCGCTGCGTGAGATCGAGCTGGCCTACGGCCTGGCCACCGGACGCGTTGGCCCGCCGGAACGCCGGCTGTCGGACGTGGAGCGGCGCTTGAGCGAGTTCAAGCCGGTGGTGACCGGCGGCCCGCGCGAGTTCCTGACCGTCCGGCGGCGGATCAGGTCCGTGGACGGTCTGCACGGACTCATGGCGTTCGAGGTGCTGAACGCGGTGAGCGGCGAGCGGAGCGGGCTGGACATCTACCGCTACGTGGCGGCCGAGGCGCGGGAGGCGGGATCGCACTACTACGGGACGGTAACGCCGGAGAGCGTTCTCCGGTATCTGGAGAACGTGGCTGCGGTCGGGCTGATAGAGCTGCGGTAGTCGATAGCACTGAAGTAGACGCAGAAGACGGCCGGAGGACGTTATGCCGAAAGCTTCCGGTGAGAAGAAGGAGAGCACGAGCCGGTCACGCCGCAAGAAGAGGGAAGCGGCACCGCCGAAGTCACGCGGCCTGACGGCGGCTCGGCTCGCCTCGGCCACGCCGCCCGCGAAGCTGGAGCGGCTGGCCGAGTCCATCGAGGGCGACGGCGGCTCGGTGCTCGGCACCTACAAGGACCCACTGGGCGGCAGCTGGCAGGTGCTGGCAGGCCTGCCCATCGATCGGGTCGAGCCCACGCCGTTCCAGCGCGACCTGTCGGACGCGCACACCGACAGGTTGGCAGCGGCGATCGACAAGCTGGGCCGCTACCTCGATCCGGTGATCGCGGTACGAACGGAGGAGGGCAGGTACTGGACGCCGAACGGCTATCACCGGCTGGAGGCGGTGCGCCGGCTGGGCGGGCGCTCGATCGTCGCGCTGGTGGTGCCGGAGCCGGAGGTGGCCTACCGCATTCTCGTGCTGAACACCGAGAAGGCGCACAACCTGCGCGAGCGCGCGCTCGAGGTGGCGCGCCTGGCCCAGGGGCTGGCGGAGATCGACGATCGGCCGGAGCGCGAGTTCGCCACGGAGCAGCGCGGGCGCTTCTCCGGCGGCGCCTACCACAACGTGATCAAGCGGGTCGACAAGTTCTTGAGCGCGAAGCTCTCCAACGCGCTCGAGACACGGCGCGAGCGGGCGGAGCGACTGCTCGAGCTCGACGACCTGGTGAGCGAGCGGGTCAAGCAGCTGAAGGAGCAGGGCTTCGAGAGCCCCTACCTGAAGGCGTACGTCGTGGCGCGTATCAACCCGCTGCGCTTCAAGCGCAAGATCACGGCGAGCTTCGACGAGACGGTGGACAAGATGCTGGCATCGGCGAAGCGGTTCGATGCGGGGAAGGTGCGTGCCGACCAGCTGGCGCGCGCTTCGGGTCCGCCGGAGGACTAGCCCGTGTCCTCGGGTGTCAGCTGTGGATCGCCGACGCCTCGGGGTGACAGGCGGGTCGAGAACGCCGAACCTTGGCCAACCCAAACCCGGAATGATTGCAGGTAGGTCATGCGTGAAGCGATCCCAGCGGAACTGAGACGGAAGCTGATTGAGGTGGCCCGCGGCGATGCGCCCGCGGACACGCTGCTCAAGAACGCGCGGCTGGTGAACGTGCGCTCCGGTGAGATCCACGATGCCGACATCGCCATCTTTGCGGGCCGGGTCGCCGGGTTCGGGGACTATCAGGCCCGAGAGACGATCGACCTCGAGGGTCGGCACGTGTGCCCGGGGTTCATCGACGCGCACGTCCACATCGAATCGAGCATGGTGACCGTGCCCGAGTTCGCCCGGGCGGTCCTGCCGCGCGGAACGACGGCGGCGGTCACGGACCCGCACGAGATCGCCAACGTGCTCGGTCTGCCCGGGATCCGCTACATGCTCGATTCCAGCGAGGGGCTACCGTTGCGCGTGTTAGTCATGGCTTCCTCCTGTGTGCCGGCCACCGACATGGAGACGGCGGGTGCCACGCTCGAGGCCGCCGACCTGGAGCCGCTCTTCCAAGACCCGCGCGTCATCGGGCTGGCCGAGGTGATGAACTTCCCCGGCGTCTTCCTGGGCGTGCCCGAGGTGCTGGCCAAGATCGAGGCCGCCGGCGACCGCCCGGTGGATGGCCACGCGCCAGGTCTGTCGGGACACCCGCTGAACGCCTATACCGCTGCCGGAATCGGCTCGGACCACGAGTGCACTCAGCTCGACGAGGCCCGTGAGAAGCTGCGGCGCGGAATGCAGATCTTCATCCGTGAGGGGACCACGGCGCGCAACCTTAAGGAGCTGTTGCCGCTGGTCACTCCGCAGAACGCGGTGAACTGCTCCTTCTGTACCGACGACCGGCATCCGGAGGACCTGCTGGAAGAGGGTCATATCGACGCGCTCGTCCGCATGGCCATCGTGGAGGGGCTCGATCCGATCACCGCCATCCAGATGGCGACGATCAACACCGCCAATTACTTCGGGCTGCGCGGGCTCGGCATGCTGGCGCCCGGCTATCGGGCCGACCTCGTCGTCTTCGATGACTTCAAGGACTTCCGTGCCCACAAGGTGTGGAGCGAAGGACGCGTCGTCGCCG
The DNA here is from genome assembly GCA_039586495.1 of Gemmatimonadota bacterium. Lineage (GTDB taxonomy): Bacteria > Gemmatimonadota > Gemmatimonadetes > Palauibacterales > KS3-K002. The sequence continues at coordinate 26,138 of JBDHKG010000037.1, forward strand.
AGGACGGTGAGTACCTCGGTCCCCGGCCGACGCCGCCGACTCCGCCCGGCAGCGGCGTGCAGGTGAAGTGGGACGCGGTCAGCCTCGTCGTCGCGGTCAGCGGCGCGGCGCGCGCCCGGGTCATCCGTGCGATACCCGGCCAGATCGTCACCGGCCAGAGCGTCGAGACGCTCAAGCTCGAGGACGGCCAGGCGGTCGCCGATCCGGACCGCGATCTCCTCAAGATCGCCGTCATCGAACGGCACCGCGCGACCGGGAACGTGGGAGTCGGGTTCGTGAAGGGCTTCGGGCTGAAGCGCGGCGCGATCGCCTCCACCGTCGCTCACGACAACCACAACATCGTCGTCGTCGGCGCCAGCGATGCCGACATGCTGGCCGCGGCCCGCGCCGTCGGCGAGACGAACGGCGGCCAGGCTGTCGTCGCCGACGGGCGCATACTCGCTGGCGTACCGCTACCAATCGCCGGCCTCATGTCCGACCTGCCGCTCGAGGAGGTGAAGGAGCGCGTCGCAGCGATGACCCGTGCGGCCCGCGAGCTGGGCGGCACGCTGCCCGACCCGCTGATGACCATGTCGTTCCTGGCGCTGGCGGTGATCCCCGAGCTCAAGATCACCGATCTGGGTCTGGTGGACGTGAAGCAGTTCCGTCCGGTGCCATTGATCGTGGCATAACTTACTCTCGCAGAACGCCGAGGGCTCAGGCATTTTGACGGACGACCGGTGCGTTTTGCCCGCATCCGCGTGGGCAGGGCGGGCGGGTAAACATCTGTCGCGCGGTGGCACTGCTGCGATAACTCCAATTACGACAAGGGAATAGACCACAGGACGCCGAGGGTGCTCAACGCCTCGCCGCCTCTGGCATGGCTGCTGCCTATAGGGTAGGCGCTAGTCAAGGCTGAGACACCCAGTTTCCCGCCCGGGTGCCCGCAAGACCCCCGCGAGATTCCCAATCGCTTCCAAAGTTGAGCCTGTTCACATTGCTCATAGCTCATAAAGAGCATGGACCGCCCGACCGTGTGGCTCTCTGCGTTGCCCCTACTCTGACCTACCCGGCAGTTCCCTAATCCGCACAGCGATCTAGACCCTTCAGTCACGCGGTCGGGCGGCTCCAGCCGAGCCGCCCGCGGCTTTTCTACCGGCTTTCCCTCTTGACCTCTACGTGCGCTGCTGTTTAATTGGCGGCCGATCGGGCCCCCATCGTCTAGTGGCCTAGGATACCTGGTTCTCAGCCAGGAGACCGGGGTTCGACTCCCCGTGGGGGTACTGTGTGAGAGGGGCCCCGGTGCGCACGCGCTGGGGCCCATTTGTATGCCTGCTGGTGCTAGTCCTCTACGGCGCCTCGCGGTCGTGAGCGAGGGGCTGGGCTTCCCCCTTCTCCAGCGCCTCGATCGCCCGCTCCAGCACTCGGTCGCGGCCTACGGCCCAGTCCCGCGGCCGCCCCCGAACATAGACGTCCGGCAACACGCCCTGCCCTTCGATCATACGGCCGTCCGGGAGCCAGAACACGCTCCAGGAGAACGAGGCGATCGCGCCGCTCGGCAGGACAACGAAACCGGAGACACCGCTCCCTCCTCCGGTCGCACCGCCGACCAAGAGGACGCGGCCCAGGGTCTGCAAAGCGCCGGCAAACCCCTCGCAGGCGCTGAAGCAGGCGCGATCGATGATGATGACCACAGGCCCCCGATATATGGGTTCGCGCGGTGTTGCCGTAACCGCGGTGCGCAGCGTATCGGTGGCCGTCGCGGGATCCCAGGGCTCGAAGTCCACATCCTCACCGCGCTCACGTCTCTGGTAGTACCCGAATGTCGTCTCCTCTGCCAGGAAACGTCCGGCGATCTCGGTCATCGCATCGAGATAGCCGCCGCCGTTGCCGCGCACGTCGAGGATCAGCCCAGGCAGGCTGAAGACCGAGTCGAGGGCTTGGTCGAAGGCATTGACCACGATCCGCAGGCTCTCGGCGGCGAACGTCGATAGCTGGATGTGACCCCAGCCGCCCTCCAACTCCGTCCACGTTGCGATCAGCGCGGGGTCGCGATACAGGCTCACGATCGACTTGCGTACCTCTTCCTGCTCCGGGTAGGGCGGGCGAGAGACCCGCACAACCTTCGTCGCGCCACTCAACTCTCTAAGGGTGAGTTCGACCTCGGTCCCCGCCGGGCCGGCGAGCAGGCGCTGATCGCAGATATAGTCGCGCCACTGCAAGGTGCTCCCCGACACACGCTCCCGCACGGCGAGGTACAGGCTGTCAACGGGAATACTGTCTACCGCCAGCAACTCGCTTCCCGGCTGGATCATGCGTAGCGCTTCGTCAGTCGTGTCCCGGGCGACGACGTAGACTCGTGGCGGGGGCGGTCTCTCACCGGGGATTTTCGAGAGCTCCTGTGATTGGCTGCGAAACGCTATCGGCGGCACCGTGTGACGGACGCCGGGGAAGAACAGCAGGCTGGCGTGCCCGTCGTTCCAAAGGGCCAGGAAGCGCTCGATGACGTCAGCGCACGCCTCCGGCGACTTCGTCCTCAGAGACTCCCCGTACAACCCGTACCAGCTGGGGGCGCGTCTGTAGGTACGGAACGACCACATGGCCTGCGCCAGACCGATCGTCGCCCCTACGTCCTTCCAGCAGTCGACCTTGCGGGGTCGGTGTGGCCCGGGCGGCGCGCACGCGCCCAGGAGTGCAGCGACAACGACAACGGCTAGGCAACGAACGGCGCCGCGCGATGCAGGCAGGCGACGTTGCATGGTCTTGGCTGTGCTCGGTCAGTCCCCTTGGCCTTCCACGACGAGCGGCTGCGCTTCGCCCTGCTCGAGCGCTTTGATCGCCCTCTGCAGCACACGGTCGCGCCCCACCGCCCAGTCCCGGGGTCGTTCCCGCACCACGATGTCCGGCGCGACGCCGTGACTCTCGATCTGTTGGCCATCGGGCAGCCAGCCGACCGTCCAGGAGAAACTGATCACCGCGCCGCTCGGCAACCGCAGACCGCTTACTGCGCCACTGCCGCCGCCACTTCTCTCAGGTCCGATCACTAGGACGCGGTCGAGCGTCTTCAGGCCGCCCGCGAATGTCTCGCAGGCGCTGAAGCAACCGCGGTCGATCAGCACGACCACCGGGTCCCTGACCTGCAGGTATGTCAGCGCGGCCTTTTCCGCCACGAACCTTCCGGCGATCTCGGTGCGTGCCCTCGAGAATCCACCGCCATTCCCCCGCAGGTCAATGATCAGCCCCGGCGCCTCCAGCAGCGAATCGACCATCTCATCGAACCGGTCGATGGTCTGGTCCAGCCTGCCGTGCACAAAGGAGGTGTAGCGGATGTATCCCCAGCCGCCGTCCAGACGCTCCCAAAGCGAGTGCGTTGTGTCACCGAAATAGACTCTGAGCTCGGTGGCCAACTCCTCTTTGATACTGTCGGCG
>JBDHKG010000139.1:0-6798 GCA_039586495.1 Gemmatimonadota bacterium
CAGGAGCCGCGCCGCGCCCTCGACTGTGAACCGCACGAGGTGCCCGGACGTGGGGACCACCACACCGTCAGCGTCCACGACCTCGACCTCGACGTGGGCGATGTCCCGGGTTCCCGCACGGATCTCGGCACGGTCCACGCTCAGGCGGAGCGATGCAGCCGCCCCGGCCGTCCGCATCTCCTTGGTGGCCACGACTCTCCCGTTCCGCACCCCCACCGCCCGGAGCACGCCGGGCTCGTAGGGGACGTCCCACGCCAGGTGCAGGTCTGCGGTGGTGGGGAACACGGGAGGGCGATCGTAGCGGTTCCATCCGCCGGAGGTGCCCTGACGGGGGAACTCCAGCCGCTTCTCGCCGATGAACCGTCCGTTGAGGTACAGCTCGACGGCGTCGCAGTTGGTGTAGGCGAGCACCGGGATGAGCTTGCCCTCGCGGCCGGGCCAGTTCCAGTGGGGGAAGAGGTGGATCATGGGCGCCTCCGTCCACCGGCTCTGGTAGAAGAAGTAGCCGTCGTCGGGGAAGCCCACGAGGTCGAGCTGCGTGGCCAGAAGGACTCGCCGAGATAGTCGATGCCGGTCCACATGAAGTCTCCGGCGAAGTAGTCGTGCAGCGCCACGAACCGCCAGAGCTGCTCAGCGCGGATCATGCCCGCCGTGTACCGGGGTTGGACACGGTCCGGGTCGTCACCGAGCGAGTACTCCCCGCGCGTGCCCCATACCGGGGCACTCTCCGTGCCGATGAGCTTCCAGTCGGGGTGCTCGTGGTGGTCTTGGGTCGCGTACAACTCCCGGCGCTCGTGCCACCGGTCCACGTAGTTGTAGCCGACGACATCCAGGAGCTCCAGGAACTCGACGGTGGTGCGACCGTCGTCTGCTGCGATGTGGTCGTTTCCGGTGGTGACGGGCCGCGTCGGGTCCTCACGGTGCGCGATATCCCGTAGCGTGCGGAGCACTTCGTGTCCGCCTTCGGCGTGCTGCTCGCCGATCTCGTTACCCAGGCTCCACAGCACGACCGACGGATGATTCCGGTCGCGGTGGATGAAGTCGACCAGGTCGCGTTCGGCCCAATCCGCGAAGTATCTGTGGTAGCCGTACTCCACCTTGCCGTGCGTCCATTCGTCGAAGGCCTCGTCCATGACGAGCAGGCCCAGGCGATCGCACAGGTCCAGGAACTCGGGCGCCGGCGGGTTGTGGGCGGTGCGGACGGCGTTGACGCCCATCTCCTTGAGCAGGTTGAGGCGACGCTCCCAGACCGCTTCGGGCACCGCGGCGCCCACGGGCCCGCCGTCGTGGTGCAGGTTCACTCCCCGCATCTTCACGCGTTTGCCGTTGAGCAGGAACCCCCGGTCGGCGTCGAAGGCGATGTCACGGATGCCGAACGGCGTGTCCGTCTCGTCTACGGCTCGCCCGGCAGGATCGAGCACGGTCGCCCGGAGGGTGTAGAGCGCGGGTGTGTCCGGGGACCAGAGCGCAGGTCCGTCGACGGGGAGCTGCTGGGCAAGGTCGGTCCCCTCGCCGGCGGCCAGCGTGAAGGGAGCCACGGCTCGAGCCACTTCCCTTCCCGATGCGTCCAGGATCACGGAACGGAGTCTTCCACGCCGCTCGCTCGTTCCGTCGTTCACGATCCGGGTGCGAACGGCCACCAGGGCGGTAGCGGTGTCCACCTCGGGAGTGGTCACGTAGGTCCCCCAGTGGCCGACATGCAGAGGATCCGTCACGGTCAGCCACACGTGGCGATAGATGCCGCTCCCCGAGTACCAGCGCGTGTTCGGCTGTCGGGAGTTGTCCACCCGGACGGCCACGACGTTCTCACCATCGAGGAGGTATGGCGTGAGGTCGTAGTGGAAGCTGACGTAGCCGTTGGGCCGGCTGCCCAGGTGATGCCCGTTGATCCAGACGTCGCTGTTCTGGTAGACACCGTCGAATTCGATGCTGACACGGCGCCCCCGCGACCCATCGGGAAGCATGAAGGAGCGGCGGTACCAGCCGATGCCCGTGGGCAGGTACCCTCCGCGGCCCCCGGTGGGCGCGTTTTGGTCGTACGGCCCCTCGATGCTCCAGTCGTGGGGCAGGTCCACCGACCGCCAGCCGGTGTCGTCGAAGCTGGGCTCCTCGGCGCCGACGGCCTCGCCCCTCGTGAACATCCACCCGTAATCCATGAGCAGCCGCTGGCGTGGGAGCCGCACCCCCTCCTGGGCGGTCGCCGAGCCTGCAACAGCGCACACGAAAAGGAGAAGCAGTGGAATGCGTGTCGTGTTCATGTTCAGGCTCCTGGGCCCACCGGTGGAACCGATGAGCCCGGCCGTCGTGAACGTGCTCGGGTGAGTCCAGCACCGTGCACTCTCGTCACCGAGGCTGCACCGGAGCCGTACTCCCGGGGATCCTGAACCTCGGCGCGTCCGTGTCGGCCTCGACGACCCGCCTGCCGCTCACGAGAAGCGCCGCTCGCACCCGTCCCGTGGCGACGAACGGCCCTTCGTAGCGGGTCGCTTCGGCCCCTGGTGCGCTTCCGTCGGTCGTCACGCGGACCTCGTAAGGTTCCACGTCACCCCCGACGGACGTGGCCGCGCTCAAGACGCGGAGGCGCTCCCCGTCTCGGACCAGGCAGAGCGCATAGACCGCACCTCGGGGCCGCCTGGTCTCCGTTTGCACGAGAGTGCTCGCGATGCCTGCCTCGGACGAGAACGGGTTCGGGCCCACCAGCGTGACATCACCGGTGGCACCGAAGAACACGTTCTCCCAAGCTTCGGCGACGGTGGTTCCGTGAGCATCCCGGAGCTCGGCTCGTAGGAAGGCCACGTCCTTGCCGTCCACGGCGAACGGTCGCCCACCCTCGTCCAGCCGAAGGTCCATGCGCTGCACGGCTTCCGGCGTCCGCACCACGTGCTTGGCCACCTCGCGCCCGTCGATGTAGCCGATGGCCTGCAAGGTGCCCGGTCGGAAGCCGTCGAGGCTGAACGTGAAGGGCGGCTGCGCGAGATGCGTCGACATCCGATCCGTGTCCGGTCTCCGCCGCTCCACGACCTCGCCGTTGAGGTACAGCGCCACCTCGTCGCAGTTGCTGAATACCCGGACGTTCGTGCTCGAGTTCGGCATCCAGTGGCTGGCGATGAAGACCATGGGGCCGGACGCCGCCTGCCGCAGGTCTTCGTCCGGGGGGCGCTGACTCTGGAAGAAGGAGAAGGAGAGCTTCGGCAGCCGGAAGAGGTCCATGCAGCCCGAGGGCTCGATGTCCGGGGCATAGCCACGGTTGTAGTCGAACATCACCCACAGGCCGTCGGCGAAGGCGATGGTCTTGAGATTGTCGTTGTGGGCTTCCTGGAAGTTGGTCGCCTGCTGCAGGAGGGCGGCCTCGCCGTGCCAGCGGAGCTGACGGCTGTTGGCCTCATCCGGTGTGAGGTCAGCCCACGCTTCCTGCTGGAGCCCTGCGTTCTGGGCGTAATATTCCCAGTCCCCGTATTCGCTGACCAGGCAGGCGCGGTCGGTGACGCCTCTGCAGCCGCCATGCTGTCGGGCCTGGATGAACACGTCGTAGCCCTCGGTCCATCCGCACGTGAAGCACTGGTCACCCGGGTATTCCTCGTGGGCGATAGTGTGGGTTCTGCGGATGAACTCGTCGGGCATGTCGGTCTCGTTGAGCGAGACCTCCCAGAGGATGACGCACGGATGGTTGCGGTCCCGCCGGACGAGGCGGCGGCAGTTCTCGTACTGGATCTCGGTGAACTCCGGGTCGTCCCGGTTGAAGAACTGCCAGCCTGGAATGCAGTCCATGACGACGAGGCCGAGCTCGTCGCAGGCGTCCATGAACGCGGGGGCGTGCGCATAGTGGGAGAGGCGGACGTAGTCGAACCCCGCGTCCTTGATCTTCCTGGCGTCCCGGTGCTGGGCCGCGTCGGAGAGAGCGTACCCCACGTAAGGGTACTCCTGGTGCCGGTTCGTTCCCCTGAGGAACACCCGCTCTCCGTTGATCCGGAACCCCTCCGCCGAGATCTCGATGTGACGAATCCCGATGCGCGTCGCCTCCTCGTCGACGACGATCCCGCCCTCGATGACCTCGGTGTGCAGCGTGTACAGGTCGGGTCGGCGCGGAGTCCAGAGCGCCGGTGAGAGCACCCGGAGGTCCTGTAGCACCTCCCGGTCCTCACCGGAACCCAGACGGACGAGATCGGAGAAGGCCTCGGCCACGACCCGCCTCTCTCCATCCAGAATCCGCGCGCGAACCCGGAACCCGCGGGGGGCCGGACCGTCGTTCCGCACGTGGACTTGCACACGCACCGTGGCCGCCTCGGGGGACACGTGAGGGTACGTGACGAAGACGCCGCCGCTGGCCGGTACCTCCGCCAGGATGGGGTCGCTGATGTGCAGCGGGTCCTTGATGATCAGGTGGACGTTCCTGTAGATGCCGTGGTACGGGTTGAAGTCGAGTTGCGAGAGCGGTTTCGGGCCGGTCACGGGGTTGTCGCCGTTGTCGAGGCGGACGGCGAGGACGTTTTCCCCGCCCACGACGACCTGGCTCGAGATATCGAAGCCGAAAGGCAGCCAGCCCCCCTTGTGTCGACCCAGGTAGCCCCCGTTGAGCCATACATCGGCCACGTTCATGGCCGCGTCGAACTTCAAGAACAGCTTTCGGCCCGCGCTCTCTCGGCTCACGAAGAAGCGCTTGCGGTACCAGCAGGTCCCCTGCCACTGATAGCTCTCGCTGCCCGGTTCCCCCGTCACGAGGCTCTCGACGCGTGCCGTGTGCGGAAGCGTCGCCGCGCTCCAGGCGCTGTCGTCGAACGAGCCGCTCTGCGCACCGTCGGCATCCGCCAGGAGGAACCGCCAACCCGGATCGAAATCCACATGGGACGAGCCGCGGCTGAGCCCCCACAGCACGGACTGCGGCAACGCAGGGTGGATGGCCAGTGCGGCACCCGCAACGGCCGTGTGCTTCACGAAGTCACGTCTCTTCATGTCTGGTCAGGGCTGGGGGTCGAGCACGACACGCTCGATCGCGAAGCCGTGTGCTCCCTCGAGGTCGGCATCTTGGAACAGGTTCGCACCCACGGAGAACTGCAGGCCGTCGAGCTCGGCGAGTAGCGGTCCCTCATGGGTGGTGGTGGTCTCCAGAAGGTAGGGAAGAAACTGCGGATAGGGCCGCGGCAACAAAGCCAGCGGGGTGGGCCGCAGTTCCGACAGGGGAATCACGAACTCCCGCCACGTATCCGTCAGCTCGACCACCGTGCCCCAGGCTGTCCCGTCCCGACCCACCAGCGCGACCTCCATGCGGTCCGAAGCACGTCCAACCGCACGGGCACCGATGCGGAGCGCACCGCCGGAGCTGGCCTCACTGAGGCGAGTACGCTGACCTTCGGGCAAGAATGTCCGGAGCGCGAAGTGGTGGGGGGGCGGGGTGAAGTCCTGCACCACGGCGGACAGAGCCAGTCGTTCCGGCTCGCTCCCGGTCACGATGTCGGTGTGGAACCGGACGTACTCCCAGGGATGGGGATAGAGCACGTGCTCCAGGTCGCGCCGGCCGTCGAAGAGCAGGATCGGCGCCCCCGCCGCCACGACCCGGACCTGCCAGAACCCGCGGCCGGTGAAGTCCCATCGATACGGATCACCGAGCTCGCTGCCCGGGAACGTCCGGGCCTCCCCGCCCTCGTAGACCGAGACGGCGTACTCGACCAGGCCCTCGCGCACCCGCTCGGCAGGCACCTGCACCTGATAGGCGAATGCCCCTGCCGGCTCCATGGTGAGGCGGAGCATACGGCCCCAACCGCCTACCCTTCGGACGAACAGCGCGACCGAGTCCACGGCGGTGCGGGACACCACGTCCGCACGTACCCTGAACGGCTGCCCGGCACGCACCTCCGCCGGTGGGGTGTGGACGACCGCCGTTGGGGCCTCCGACGAAGGAGGAGCCACGAAGGCACCCAGGCGCCGGCCCCCGACGACGGTCTCGGGCGTCCAGGCCGGGTGCGCCGTTCCGGCCCGCGTGAGGACGTACACGCCGGGGCGCACGTCGAAGGTCCCGGCCCCGGCCCCCACGGCCGGCCGGTGGTCGTTGCCCGCGTTCATCGGCTCCACGGAAAAGTCCGCGCCGAGGTCCGGGAGGGTAATCCGCATCGGCCTCGTCCGCCAAAGAACGCGGGCTGCTTCCCGAGCGAGGCTCGGACGGGTGAAGGGGTCCTCCACCCAGGCCGCGTCCGGGTACACCTCCAGACGCCAGACTCCGTCATCCAGGCGGTCCAGGAAGTAGGCTCCGGTTCCCTCGTAGGCCAGCACGGATGACGTACCCACGCCGGCAACGTGCCGGAGTTCAGTCGGGGATGGCGGGACGCTGCCGCTACTGTTCGAGTACAGGAATGCCGTGTCCGTGACCATCTCGCTCAGATCCTCCGCGTAGCTCACGCGGAAGGGGCCGAAGCGCTCGCTTTCCGGGTACCTGCCGTACGACGCGCCCCGAGGAGTCTGCCGGAACGCCGCACCGGCGATCATGAAGCTGATCGCCTTGCTCGGGGTGTAGACCAGGTTCAGGAAATGGGTCTGGTACTCGGTGTTGGCATAGGCGATCGCCAACGGGTCGTAGGCGAATTGCGTGGCAAACTGGAAACCCGCCGTCCGGAAGCTGCGGGCCATGGCGGGATACATGTAGGAGCCGGCGACGTCGGCAGCGTCGAACTCGTACACCATGCGCGCCTTGTCCCGGCACTCGGCGAAGTCCTCGTAGGGGATCGTGTACCGGTCGACGTTGGGCAGCATGTTGCCGCCTACGGCGCTGTTCCGCACGAGGCCGGTAGGGTACCACTGGTGACTCAC